>PKYU01000304.1 GCA_003132765.1 Chitinophagaceae bacterium
AGAAGGTACTGCCGAACTAATGATTGGCTGATTTGCAGCAGGTGGAATATATACATCCTGGCATAATGTGGAAGCAACCTGTCCATTTGACCAGTTAGAGCGCGTATTCCAATCTGAATTGGTAGCTCCGGTCCAAACATTATTAAATGAAACAACTGCATCCCCCTGGACTCCCCAGCATCCATTAGACTCTGCTCTGAAATAGTATGTTCCCGGCGAATTCACAACTTGCGAGGTGGAAGGCGTTGCGGTAGAAGTATCATTGGAAACGGTGCCCTGGNNCACATATTGAACCACCACCCGTAACCGTTACCGGTGCGGGAAATGGATTGGCAGTAACTACTATAGGTGCGGCAGGTCCGCTCAGGCATCCGCTATCGTTTGTCACCCGGACGGTATAGCTACCTGAATTGGTTGCGGTAATGTTCTGGGTAGTAGCTCCTGTTGACCAAAGGTAACTTGTACCTCCGCTGGAAGTCAGGGTTACGCTACCGCCCGTACAAAAAGTGGTATCGCCACTTGCAGATATTGTAGGCGCTGGAGGCAAGGCATTAACCAGGAATACTTCAGAGGCGCCGGCGCCACCTATTGCGTTAAATAGCGGGGATTGTGAACCTATTGCAATCTTATAGGAAGCTCCTGACGGTATTCCTGACGGCAAAAAGTAAGTCTGCGTTAATCCATAAGTTGTTGCCCCATTGCTNNGTAGCATATGGCACTGATGTATTATTGAAAAAACCGGATGCAGCAGAGAATGAAGTGCCGGTGCTGTCGCTTAAATATACCCGATAAAGCGTACTATTCGTAAACTTATTGAGGCTGAAATTACCATTCTTCACATTAAAGGTTATGGTGATTGAAGATCCTGCGCAACTGGAGGCGGTAGATACATTAGTAACATAAATTATAGGCAACTGCGCTATACTTTTCGGTGAGAAAATAAAAAGAAGCAAAACAGAAAAAATGATTGCCATCCTGAAGCTTCTGCTCCTGGAATTTACAGCCCGCATATTTATTGGGTATATGTTCTTCATGCGGTTTGTTTAATCTTTGAGGTTTTAAGGTGAGGTTTCATGATAAAGATAAACAATTGTTAGGGTCGCAAGCTTTCTAAAGAGGTTATTAAATAATTGGTCTTTATTGTAATAATTCTTTTGATATATAAAATTACATAATAGAATAGACTGCGCCATCTGCGTAAATTCGCAGGTGTTTTTTTTTGGTAATATGAAATAAAAAGATTAAATACACTATGCAAGTTTTTAATCTGTTATATTTGATTTTTTGATGAAACAGGGAGAAGTTTTTGATGTCCATCTCCTTTATCAATAAGAAAAGGAGAGCATTCCGGAACTTTCATGAAAAAATTATTGAACTTTTCATCCCGTGTTTTGAAATAGGGTTATTATTTTGAAAGAATATCCTATTGAAACCTTATCCAATAAGAAACTTCGTAAATAAAAAGAGTGCCCTTTTTAGGGCACTCTTTTTATTTTAAACATTATTAATTGACTAATATGCGCCGGGAGTCAATTTCCCCTGAATAATGCTATTGTCAATATTGAATCATGGCTATATATTCATCTTTTGTAATGTATTTCTCCATCTTGATTTATCATTTTTATCAGAGATAATCTTCCTAAATATCCACTGCAAAGAATGGTTAATTTGGGAAACGGCGGAGGTTATTTCAAGGCTTAATTTCTGCAATATATTCGCTTCAGTATCCATTGCAGATTCTATACAGGTATTTTATTATTCTATACTGGATTTTGTAAAAATTTCAAAATAGCAATCTGGTTGATATTTTTTGTCCTCTATTAATTAGCAAATTTTCCAACATTAGATGTTGATATTCTTTTGCAATACCAACGACTGCCTATACCCGGCGTCATAATACCACTCCCGCATTTCGCCTGTATCTGCAAAGATGTCCCGGTTCCATTGAGTAATATAATTTTAANNTGATTGGCGCCCGAAGTAAGAGAAGCTGTAACTACCGTTGGAGCAGTCACCGTAAGATTGTACTGATCTCCGAACAGTGATGTTGCAGCCGCGGTGGATACTATACCACTTGCAGCCGAAAAATCATAATGAATGTCCATCGAGGTTGGAGCCGAGCTGTTTGTAAACGTCCAGGTAACTGTATTTGACGCTGATTTTTGGAAATAGCAATAGATGTCTATTTCATAATACCCACCTGAGACTAATGGAATATTGGATGTGGTTCCAAAATAATTTGCGCTCGATGTTCCTATTGTGGATCCCGCTGCCGTCAATAGAAAATGTTGTTCTACCGGGATTGCTCCCCTTCCGGCTGTTGTTTCATTTGTTATATAGGTATTAACACCGTCGTATTCAACTGCACCAGCTTCGGGAGTAGTTAAGTTAGTTCCAGAAGTAAATTTTAAAGGANNCTAATACAAGACTATTGCTGGCACCTACTGTGGCATTATAACCAATAGCGGTTGCATTGGTGAGCGCTCCGCTTGAAGGATTGGCATTGGTACCAACGAAGGTATTATTGCTTCCTGTTGTATTGGTCCCTCCGGTATTATTTCCAATAGCTGTATTATAATTTCCTGTTGTGTTTGTTAATGTCCCTGTTCCAATGGCAGTATTACTTCTACCTGATGTACTGGTGTACATAGCATTGTAGCCTACTGCTGTGTTATCACNNCCGTGGCATCATTGTTAAAATACAAGGCCGCATAACCCACTGCAGTATTATTGCCACCAGAAGTTGTAGTCTCAAGTGTGTAGTTACCGACAGCTATGTTATGAATTCCGGTTAAATTGCCATATAATGCTGCCTGACCAACAGCCATATTATCACTTCCTGTTGTATTGCTGTAAAGGGTTTTGTGCCCAAAGGCATTATTAAACCAGCCTGTTGTATTATTGAAAAGTGACTGATAACCTATACTCGTATTTCTATAACCAGTGGTGGTTGAATAGCCTGCACTATCTCCTACAAATGTATTCCACCAGCCGCTTGAGTTATTATATCCTGCCTGTTGCCCGATAAAGGTATTCTGGATTCCGGAAGTATTGCTATTTCCTGCCTGGTAACCAAAAAATGTATTGGCATTGGTGTTATCAATTCTACCTGCTTTTTGGTTATTTACCTTGAAATTTAAAGGAACATTATTAGTAGTTCCTAAAAAATTAGTTCCATCAACTGTACCG
>PKYU01000340.1 GCA_003132765.1 Chitinophagaceae bacterium
GCATAAGCAGGTAATTTATCTTTTCTTCATCTAATTCTACCGCTTTAAAATGAACGCCAGGTAATTTTAATAGGTACTTTGTCAGAGCCCCCCCGCCTGGTCCTACTTCGAGCAAATTACTGAACTGATGCTTCTGAAGTTCTGAAACAATTCTTTGTACAATTTTTTCATCTTTCAGAAAATGCTGTCCGAGGGACTTTTTTAATGTATACATCTAATAGTGAAATTACTGATAAGTTCGCCTATAAGAATGGTAAATCAATTAAGCCGATGCTATTTTCTTCATAAGAGACCAATTTCAAACTTTTGATTTTTCTAAATTAAGCGTTTGCTTTTTATTAAAGGCAAGTAAGCTGTATATGAATTAAGTAAGAAAAAAATAATCCTAACTCCATGCTGACTATTTTTGCCATAAGATGATCTTCACTACAAAAGGAATTGTACTTCGAACCATAAAATATGGCGAAACTTCAGTGATTGCAGCCATCTTCACTGAGATGTTCGGTATCCAATCTTATATTGTAAATGGGGTTCGTACGCAAGGCAAGAGTTCAAAGGCACATTTTTTTCAACCGTCATCTCTGTTGGAAATGCAGGTGTACCATAACGAGCTGAAAAATCTGCAGCGAATTAAAGAACTGAAATGGAGTTCTTTATATAAGAACATTTTGAGCGATGTTATTAAAAATGCGGTAGCTCTATATATGATTGAATTATTGCAAAAATGTCTGAAACAACCTGAAACAAATGCCGATCTTTTTCATTTCTGCGAAGATGCATTGCTGGAGCTTGATATTGCGAAGGATGAAATCACTGCCAATTTCCCGGTTTTTTTTGCTTTACAACTTGTTCATTTTTTGGGTTTCCGTTTAAAGGACAATTATTCCAACGAAGGTAAGCATTTTGATCTCCGCGAGGGAAACTTTACAAATGACATTTTATCAAACGATTATTTTACCGAAGCAGTAGTAAGCTTCCATATTTCGCAATTACTGAAGGCCATGCAACCAGCAGATTTATCAGAAATTAAGCTCAATAAAAATTTAAGAAAATCAATTTTGCTGGCAATCGAAAAGTATTATGCATTTCACATTCCTGAATTTGGGATTATGAAAACGCTTCCTGTCTTGCATGAACTACTGGGCTAATTTTCCCTTCATAAAAATATTAATTCATTTAATTCTATAATATTCTTCTTGAAATTGAATCAGCAGTCAATTTATCTCCTGAAATATTTTCTATTAAAACAATGCCTGGTTGCTTTCCGGTTTCAAAACTTCCCAAATTTCTGTCCATCTGAATTGCTTTCGCTCCATTTAGCGTTGCCCATTTCAGCAGTATTTCAGTTGAAATACCAGGAAAATTCCTTGCAATTGTTTTCAATTCTTCAAGGATATTGAGTTGATGATTTGACGCCAGGCTGTCTGTCCCTATTGCAATATTGGAGTTATTTTCCAAAAGCATATCGATTGGAGGCAAAGCATTTTCTATATATAAATTTGCATTGATGCACAAACAAAAAGAGATCATCTGGTTTCTGGGCTTAGTTTCGTTCAGATATTCCAGGTCCTCTTGTTTCATATAAGTATTGTGAACGAGGATAACAGAGGAAGCCTCAGCAAAATATCTGAAATAAGATTGGAGGCTTGTAAGCTTTTTGGCCTTATAAAAAGAATTATCAATGTTCAACCTTTGATACAACTCAACCAAACTGCCTGTTCCATTAAGGAAAAATTCATCTTCATCTTTTGTTTCCTGGCTGTGGATAGTAACGACCTTGTCAGTAAAAAAAGGGGTGATTTTTCCCCATAATTCCCGGGAAACTGAGTACGGCGCATGAGGAACAATTGAGGCTATTTGCTTTTTATTGATAAATTCATCATAATAAGATTTACTTTTCTCAAACCTCGTATCAGCAATGGCAGGATTCCACCCGCTGGTTTCTATAAAATTATAATAGGAAACCTTTCCATTTTCTTTTTGAAGAAGGGACATTGAATTATTGCAGATATCACCCACTGCCACAATTCCGCTTCCCAACATTTCTGCTTCGGCCCTTCCGATGGGTACTAAGATTTTTTCTTCTTCAAAATTTCTGCCTGCGACTACTGAAAATACAAAGTCTGCCAGCCCTTTTTTTTCGGGTATCAGGTTTCTTAAATGAGATAATTCAAGGTGCCAATGAGCATTGATGAATCCGGGAGAGAGTATCCCACTGAATAATTCTATGCCCTCGCCAGCATTTGTATAATGAACAATGTCTTTTATTCTACCTGTGGAATCTGCGATTAATACATGATCTTCCCCAAGCAGGCTTGTACCATTGAATAAATAATCAGCGTTAAATTTTCGATATTCCATCTAAAAACTAATAAGTTAATTTTGCTTCCCGGAAATCAAAGATAACCCGAGTAATGATTGCCTGATGAAAGTTAGATTTCCTGAAACGGATGCCTTTAATAAATGTAAACTGAATGTTAGAAAAACTTGAAGCAATTAAGGCAAGGTTCGAAGAACTGGGAGTAGCACTTTCCAATCCTGAAATTGTAAATGATAACAGGAAATACAAGCAACTGAGTAAGGAATACCGAAGTTTGGAAAAGATTGTGCTTGTAAGAAATCAATACGCCAAAATACTTGAAGACATTGCATTTTATAAGGAAATGCTCAGCAGCGATGACGAAGAAATGAAAAACCTTGCTAAGGAAGAAATACCTGGTTTACTGGAAGCGAAAGAAAGTTATGAGCAACGTATACGAAATATGCTCATTCCAAAGGATCCGCAGGATGAAAAAAATTGCATTTTAGAAATAAGGGCTGGTACAGGCGGTCNNTTGCAGGTAACTTAATGAGAATGTACCTTAAGTTTTGTGAATCAAAAGGCTGGAGGACAGCGTTGCTTAGTGAAAGTGAAGGCACTGTGGGGGGCTATAAGGAAGTGCAACTAGAAGTAACCGGGGAAGATGTTTATGGAACCCTGAAATTTGAAAGTGGTGTCCATCGTGTTCAGCGGGTTCCCGATACTGAAAGTAGTGGTAGGGTTCACACCAGTGCTGCCACTGTAGCAGTAATGCCTGAGGCCGAGGAAGTTGATATTGAAATAAGGGATAGTGAAGTGAAAATGGAGACAGCAAGAAGCGGAGGTGCTGGTGGCCAAAATGTAAACAAGGTGGAGACCAAAGTAATGCTTACCCACCTTCCTACAGGTATTGTTATAACCTGTCAAACAGAAAGAAGCCAACTTGGCAACAGGGAAAAAGCTATGCAAATGTTGCGCACCAAATTATATGAAGAAGAAGTGCGAAGGCAGGAAGAAGAAATATCCCGCCACCGAAAGAGTCTGGTAAGTACCGGCGATCGTTCTGCCAAGATAAGAACCTACAATTATCCTCAGGGCAGGGTAACAGATCATCGCATCGGCCTGACTGTTTACAACCTTGATAATGTGCTCAATGGGGAATTACAGGAATTTATTGATGCACTTCAGTTTGCGGAGAATTCAGAAAAATTGGTCAGTCAATAAATGGAAGTAAAAACCATTATGATAAGGCCTATTTAGATCATTTAATAAATTGGTAACAATTTTATTTTATCTCTTATAAGTTTATTAACAAAAGTGTTCTTAACTTTGGCATGTGATTTGAAACATAATCCGTATAAAATTTAAAAGTCAATTTTCTCATAAGCAGTTAGTTTTGGTAAACGGCCCCTGTTTCTACAGGGGCTTTTCTTTATTAAATAACTATCTTTAAAATAATTGTTAAGCACTTATCAGCCTTGTGTAATAATCAATTTCAGTAATCTTAGATTTATCTTTATAAGGTTACTTAGTTTACACTAATTCAAATGTTTCTAAATAAATTCATTTAGGTTTTTATGAGTAGTAATAGTACCTCTCAAATTTTTCAAACCAATAAGCCCACAAGATGGAAAAGTATTAAATGGACCACTCGTATTATTCTATTTATAGCAATTTTCTTTTTTGTAGTTCTCGGCCTTGCATTATATAGCGGGTCTCAACCCAATTTACCCAATATGCAGGCTAAGGCTAAAGAATTTGAAACAACGCTGGATCCCTCTAACCCTCTTACTTTAAAAAACGCTCAAAATGAAAAATATAAAGGCTTTAAGGATTTTTTACTTAATAAATTCAAATCAGATTCTTTAAAAAAAGCTAAAAATAGTACTGCTTCCAAAGCCAAGTCTCTCTCGGTTATCAGGGCTGCATTTTATACACCTTGGACAGCAAATACCTCTTTGCCAGACCTTCAAAAAAATGCAGATAAACTAAATACGATTTTTCCCGAATGGTTTTTTATCGACACCCTTACATTCAAACTTCAAACCAGGATCGACAGCGCCGGCCTAGTTTTAATGAAGCAAAAACAATTGNNGCCTATACTCTCAAATTTTAATTCATCTAAAGGAGATTTTGATGGTAAACTGCTACATAAGATTTTAAGTGACGTATCTCTAAGGGATGAATTAATCAAGCAGATTTCGGATACACTTTCTCATTATCAGTTGAATGGAATAAACATTGATTTTGAAGAACTGGCGGAAAAAACAAACAAACCGCTTTTATCCTTTCAAAAGAAATTATTCGAAACGCTTCATGCAAAAAATATGCTTGTAAGCATAGATGTGGAACCTAAGAATAACGATTACGATTATCCGGGTTTATCTGAATATAATGATTATATCGTATTGATGGCTTATGACCAGTTTAATAACTCAACGGGTCCCGGCCCGATCAGCGCGCAAAAATGGATAGAAGATGCCTTATCATGGACTGCAGATAGAATTGATCCTTCGAAAGTAATATTGGGTCTTGGGGCATTCGGTTATGAATGGGCCAATGGGAAATTTGAGGCAACCTTTACCTATAATGATGCCATTAACAAAGCGNNGACAACGATTCCTACAATCTGCATTATAGCTATGCTTCTCAAGAGACGACAGATTCAGGAATAGATACGACCAGTTATGAAGTTTGGTTTACGGATGCTGCTACTACATTCAATATACTAAGATTCAGTGACGAATTTCCTACTGCAGGAACTGCTTTGTGGAGGCTGGGTAGTGAAGATCAGCGAATATGGAAATATTATAACCGCAGTTTGAGTAATGCAGCACTTCAGAAACAACCTTTCGATTTTGATTCCCTTACCACGATTCCTGTAATATTGAACAATGTAGGTTTTCAGGGAGAAGGTGAGGTTCTTGATATTGTTTATTCTCCTCAGCCGGGGAAAATTGATTTACAGATTGATAGTACTGAAGAATTAATAGCAGAACAAGATTATGTTCAACTTCCTTCGGGCTTTGTAATAAGAAAATTTGCAGAAGATACTACAGTTGGAAAGGGCCATAAACTGATTCTTACTTTTGATGATGGGCCAAGTGAAGAATGGACACCGAAAATTCTGGATATCCTGGAAAGGGAAAAAGTCCCGGCAACTTTTTTTGTTGTTGGTATTAATGCCGAACAAAATATACCCATATTACAAAGAGAATTTAAAGATGGTTTTGAAATTGGCAACCACACTTTTACCCATCATAATATTGCGGATATGAGCCTCCAAAGGGCTGCCCTGGAAATGAAACTAACCCGGCTCCTTATTGAAAGTATTACAGGACATTCTACTATTTTATTCAGAGCGCCATATAATGCTGACTCTGAGCCACAGACCTATGAAGAACTTGCACCTATAGAAAGAAGCCGTAGTGAAAATTATTTAACTGTAAATGAAAGTATTGATCCAAATGATTGGGCACCGGGGGTAAGCGCCGATAGCATTTTCCAAAGAGTGGTGAACCAGGTAAGAAATGGTAATGCCAGTATTATTTTGTTACATGATGCCGGGGGAGAAACCAGGGAGGCTACGGTTGAAGCATTACCGCGAATTATTAAATATTTTAAAGATAGCGGCTATGTCTTCACTACAGTTGCAAATCTTATGGGTAAAACAAAAGAAGAAGTAATGCCTAAAGTAGCCTCTTCAAGAGATAGCTGGACCAGGAAATTTAATTTTTTCCTTGCTGAGGCCGGCTACTGGAGCGGCCAAATATTATTTTCCCTTTTCATCATTGGTATTTTGTTATCAGTCGGCCGAATTATATTGATGGCTGTTCTTGCAAGCGTCCAAAAAACAAGGGAGGGTAAAAATTCAACAGAGATAAAGCAATCATTATTGCTTCCTGCAGATAAGACCCTATGGCCCATAGTAAGTATCATTATTCCTGCCTATAATGAACAGATAAATGCCATACGCACAGTTAACAGTTTGCTTGCACAGGATTACCCAAACCTGGAAATAATTTTTGTTGACGATGGGAGTAAGGATTCAACTTTTTCTAAAGTCGATAGCCAGTTTCATTCAAACCCGAAGGTTCATGTAATCACAAAACAAAATGGAGGGAAGGCATCAGCTTTAAACTTTGGTATTCAAAAATCCACGGCAGATTTTGTTGTTTGTATTGATGCGGATACCCAACTTAAAACTGATGCGGTAACAGAACTAATGAAGAAATTTGATAGCGAAAATGTTGCAGCAGTTGCGGGAAATGTAAAAGTTGGAAACCAGGTCAATATGATCACTCGTTGGCAGAGTATAGAATACGTAACTTCTCAAAATTTTGACCGCAGGGCCTTTGATCTGCTGAATTGTATTACTGTTGTTCCGGGAGCAATAGGCGCATTTCGGAAAGATGCTATTCTTATTGCAGGTGGATTCACTACAGATACACTGGCTGAAGATTGTGATCTGACCATGCGGCTGCTCATCCATGGGTATACTATTAGAAATTGTACTTCAGCTCTTTCCTTCACTGAAGCACCGGAAACATTCAGGCAGTTTTTAAAACAAAGATTCAGATGGAGTTTCGGAGTAATGCAATGTTTCTGGAAACACAGGAATACAGTGTTTAATCCAAAATATAAATATTTTGGAATGATCGCCATGCCAAATATTTTAATTTATCAAATGATCTTGCCTATCCTTGCACCATTGGCAGATATCATTTTATTGCTTAGCCTTCTGGCTGCATCATTTGGAATAATTGTATCCAGTATACCCCATATAATCCTGTATTATATTGTTTTTACCATTATAGATATTGCGGGGGCTGCTCTTGCTTTTGCCTTTGAAAAAGAAAATCATTTGAAGCTTATCTGGATGCTCCCACAACGCTTAATATACCGCCAACTCATGTATTATATACTGATCAAATCCTTCAATAAAGCCATGAAAGGTGAGTTACAAGGCTGGGGAGCATTAAAACGAACAGGTAGTGTAAAGGATGTTTCATTGGCTAAATAGTGTAATTATTTTATACCTAACTGATTATTCCCATTTTATTTTATTTGACAAAGTGATCTATTAATTTATTGTTTTGTAATTTACCAGGAGGCAAATATATAGCACCAATCATTTATCACTTAACTTATGAGTTTTAAAAACAAGACAGTATTTATCACCGGCGCTTCGCGGGGAATAGGAAAAGCAATTGCTTTAAGGCTCGCCATGGAAGGCGCCAATATCATAATTGCAGCCAAATCAATAGAAGAAAATCCCAAATTAGGCGGAACTATTTATAGTGCAGCCCATGAAGTTGAAGAAGCTGGTGGCAAGGCGCTTGCTTTGCAATGTGATATTAGATTCGAGGATCAGATATTAAATGCTATAGAAAAAGCAGTATCTGTTTTCGGGGGTTTAGATATCCTTGTTAATAACGCCTCAGCTATTTCTTTAACAAATGTTGAACAAACAGGAGCAAAGGCATTTGGATTGATGCATGATATTAATGTAAAAGGAACCTTTTTTGTAAGTAAGGCGTGTATTCCTCATTTGAAAAAAGGGAAAAATGCACATATATTGAATCTTTCTCCGCCCCTCAATCCTGACAAAAAGTGGCTTCATAACCATCTGGCATATACGATAAGCAAATATAATATGACAATGATTGCCATTGGCCTTGCAGGCGAATTAAAAAAGTATCATATAGCTGCAAATTCTCTTTGGCCGAAAACTACCATAGCAACAGCAGCCGTGCGTAATTTGTTAGGGGGAGAGGCCCTCATAAAAATGAGCCGCACTCCTGAAATTATTGCTGACGCTGCATA
>PKYU01000002.1 GCA_003132765.1 Chitinophagaceae bacterium
ACAGTCGACAGCGGCAACCTTGGCGGTCATTTACTGGTATTGCGCCAGGGGCTGCTGGCCATTCCACTGCAGGAAATTCAAAGTTTACAATTATTCAAAGGATTGATGGACACACTTCATGTACTTGCTGATAACTTAAATGAACATGATAGCAAGTCACTGGAACCTTTCATAATTCAATTGCAAGCCGCGTATAACATAAAGGCATCTTCGGGGATTGAAATGATAAATCAGTGTGAATCTCTATCCAAAACTTTCACCTTCATTTCTGAAAAATTTGATAATGACCCGGGAAGTGAAACGTTCAGGTGGAAACAAATCCTTATTGAGCAGTTGCAGCAAATGAAAGAGCATTTTAAAATTCTTGAACCCTGGTTTTTGTTAGCAAGCGCTCCAGCGAAATTCGCAGAACTGGCTTTGATGAATTCAGATTCGACTTTGGCTGAATTATTAAAAACAGGAAATGAATTACAGGTTGAAGTGACTCGCAAACAAAAAGAAACAAACACAACGGAAGAAAACAAATGGCTTGAATTATTTCAAACTGCTTTAAGTAAATCAATTCATACGGCGGATCAATTAATTATTGCGGCCGAAAATCTAGCTCAACAGTGCAATGAGATGGCGGATATGNNAAGCCACTTGTTTACCATTGGCTATAATGTTCAGGAACACAGGGCTGATGTGAGCTATTATGATTTGCTTGCATCAGAAGTGAGGTTGTGCATCTTTATTTGTATAGCCCAAGGCAAACTGCCGGAAGAAAGTTGGTTTGCCCTGGGCCGTTTGCTTACTAATGTTGATGGTAAACCTATTCTTTTATCCTGGAGTGGTTCTATGTTTGAATACCTGATGCCGCTTCTGGTAATGCCCACTTATGAAAATACCATGCTCGATCAAACCTATAAAGCGGCAGTGGAATGGCAGATTAAATATGGTAAAAAAACAAACATTCCCTGGGGCATTTCAGAATCGTGTTACAATATGATCAATGCTAATTCCAATTACCAATACCGTGCTTTTGGCGCTCCGGGATTGGGCCTGAAACGTGGATTGGAGGAGGATGCTGTCATAGCGCCCTATGCATCTGCAATGGCATTAATGGTAGCACCGGAAAAAGCGTGTGAANNTGGCGCATCACAATGGGATGATTTTATTGTCCCTGGCATATTTACTTCGCGACAAACCGATGCAAAAATCATTTGAAGCAGAACCACAGTTTAAGGCAACACTTTTATTACTGCAGGAAAGAATTCCAAAAGCAACTACTTTTTTTGCACATACCACAGATATCGCAGATATTAATTATGTAGAAAGTGGCCAGGAAACACGGATCATCAATACCCCGGACACTTATGTACCTAAAGTACAATTATTATCGAATGGAAGGTACCATGTAATGATAACCAATGCAGGCGGAGGTTACAGTCGATGGAAAGACCTTGCTGTTACCCGCTGGCATGAAGATGTTACCTGCGATAATTGGGGAACTTTTTGTTACATCCGGGATTTAGATAGTACAAAATACTGGTCCAATACCCATCAGCCCACACTTTCAAAGGCTGATAAATACGAGGCAGCTTATTCGCAGGGCCGCGTAGATTTTAATACAAAACAAAATGAAATAGAGACACACACTGAAATTGTTGTTTCTCCGGAAGATGATATAGAAATGCGGAGATTACGTGTCACCAACCGTTCCGGCATACGTAAGACTATTGAAGTTACCAGTTATGCAGAAGTAGTGATGGCAACTGCCGCATCAGATTTGATGGCACCTGATTTCAGCAATCTTTTTGTACAAACCGAAATCATTCCTCATAAACATACGATCATGTGTACCCGAAGGCCACGGTCAGCAGAAGAACAATCGCCGTGGATGTTTCACCTGATGGCAACTGAAGGAAAACATGCTGAAGAAATTTCCTATGAAACAGACAGGATGGCATTTATAGGTCATGGCAATTCAATCGTGAATCCGCAGGCCATGAATAATCCCGGAAAACTTTCCGGTAGACAGGGTTCCGTGCTGGACCCTATTGTTGCCATCCGTTATAAAATAATCCTGGAGCCGGAAGAAGTAGCTACCATTGATATGGTTATAGGCATTGCTGAAACGAAGGAAATTTGTCAGGGACTGATTAATAAATACCAGGATAATACGTTTCATAAAGATCGTGTATATGAAATGGCCTGGACGCATAGCCAGGTTGTACTCCGGCAAATAAACGCTTCTGAAGCGGATGCACAATTATATGGACGTTTGGCCAGCTCCATTATTTTTACGAATACTTCTTTTCGTGCAGACCCTGCCATACTAATCAATAATCACCGTCAACAGTCTGGTCTGTGGGGTTATTCTATTTCGGGAGACTTGCCCATTGTTCTTTTAAAAATTGAAAACCAGGCTAACATGCAAATGGTAAAACAATTGATACAAGCCCATGCTTATTGGCGTTTAAAAGGCCTTATAGTAGATCTCGTGATCTGGAATGAAGCACATAATATTTACAGGCAGGATTTCCAAAATGATATCCAGGCGCTAATTCCATCCGAATTAAAAGACCGCCCGGGAGGTATTTTTGTGAGAGCCGCAGACCAGATATCTAATGAGGATCGCATATTATTTCAAACAGTAGCCCGTGTCAATATTTCGGATAGCGGTGGAACTTTAGCAGATCATGTTAACCGTAAATCGATTGCAAAAGTAGCCATA
>PKYU01000563.1 GCA_003132765.1 Chitinophagaceae bacterium
CTAAGCAGGTGGTCGTTCACTTTATAGGTTGAAGATATAAATGAGTTAAATTACTACCTTCAACTTTCTAAAAAGCCGGGTTAATGCATATAGCTCCTTATATTGATCATACCTTGCTTAAACCTACTGCAACCTGGAGTGACATAGAAAAAATCGGTAAAGAAGCTATGGAGTATGGCTTTGCAGCTATCTGCGTGCCTCCGCTTTATGTGAAAAAGGCCAAAGAGATGCTCGGGAATTCCACCGTAAAAACGGCTACCGTAATTGGATTTCCATTTGGCTATAATGCCATAGAAGCCAAAGTGGCTGAAATCGTTTTAGCAATGGNNCTGATGAACTGGATATGGTGATAAATATTTCAGCGGTAAAAAATAATGACTGGAATTTTATTGCCGGGGAGATCAATACAATTATTCCCATTATTAAAAGCAAAAATAAAATTCTGAAAGTGATTATTGAGAGTGGAGTATTAACTGATGACGAGATCATAAAATGCTGCCATATTTATAACCTCGCCGGGGTTGAGTTCGTGAAGACCTCTACAGGCTATGCGGAAAAAGGTGCCAGTATTCATGCAGTAAAACTGATCAGGTCACTTCTTCCAAATACCATAAAGATTAAGGCCAGCGGAGGAATCAAAACATATAAATTTGCTAAGGAATTGATAGATGCGGGGGCTGACAGGCTTGGATGCAGTAGCAGTGTGCAAATCGTGGCGGAAAGTTTATTGGAAGAAAAAAAATGATATTTATTACCGTTGGGTTTTTGTGACAAAATTGGAAATAATAGCAATATTGGTGTATTGATATTAATTTAGCCGGATGTAATCTTAAAAAAATATGAGACTCTTTTTTCTTTTCTTTTTTCTTTCTTTAGGTTCATTATCCATTGCACAATCTGAAGAAACTTCTGCCGTCAATAAAGTAATCATTCATGAAGATTACCGGATGGAAATACTGGGAAGAAAAGAATCAGATATTAACACGGCTATTTTAAAAAACCTGGCCAGAATCGGCAGGGGCTACCGCCTTATGGTTATAAATACCTATGACCGGGCAAATGCGATGAAAATACGAGGGCAACTTCTCCAAAGATTTCCGGAACAAAAAACTTATATGTGGTTTGCCAACCCGTATATTAAGATCAAGTTTGGGAATTTTAAGACCAAGGATGAGGCGGAATCTTACCAGAAGCAAATAACCAATATGATGAATGGAGCAACTATTTATTTACTACCGGATAATATAGAAGTGAAACCCGATAAAGACTTCAATCCGGATGATATGAATAATTAGCACGGACCCCAATATTTAAATTATTACCGGAGTTTCATTGATGGAACTCTTTATTTTTGAAAACACTAAGTAAGCGCTACTATTAACTACAAAGAGAATGGTGAAAGAAAATATAAAGGAGCTGGCCTCAAAGTATTCAAATGAATTTATTGCCATTCGCCACCATCTTCATGCCTCACCGGAACTTAGTTTTGAGGAATTCGAAACCTCAGCATATATCCAGGAAAAATTGAAGGAGTGGAAAATAAATTACCAGGTTTTAGCCGGTACCGGAGTGGTTGGTATTATCAAAGGCGGGAAAAAGGGAGGTAAGGTTATTGCACTCCGTGCTGACATGGATGCATTGCCCATCCGGGAACTCAATAAAGTTTCCTACCGCTCCAAAAATGATGGAATCATGCATGCATGCGGCCATGATGTACATACTACCTGCCTTTTAGGTGCCGTGAAAATTTTGAATGAATTGAAAGAAAAATGGGCCGGGACCATTAAATTTATTTTTCAGCCGGGTGAAGAAAAAAATCCGGGTGGAGCCAGTCTTCTAATAAAAGAAGGCGTACTTAAAAATCCTGAACCTGTATCGATTTTCGCCCTGCATGTTCATCCTTCCCTGCCAGTTGGAAAAGTTAGCTTTCGCAGCGGTATGGTAATGGCAAGTGCGGACGAAATTTATATAACTATCAAAGGGAAAGNNGCGGACATGCTGCGGCTCCTCATCTTACTGCCGATACCATTCTTGTCGCCTCTCAATTGGTGGTAAATCTCCAACAGGTGGTAAGCCGCATGAATGATCCTTTTAATCCCAGCGTATTGACTATTACTTCGATAGAAGGCGGCAATACAACCAATGTGATACCTTCTGAAGTAAAACTTAAAGGAACCTTCAGAGCTATGAATGAAGAATGGAGACAGAAAGCTCATGAAATGATCAGGAAGATTTGCACCCATACGGCAGAGGCGGGAGGCGCAGAAATTGTGTTGGTTATTGATATTGGATATCCATTCGTAATCAATAATGCGGAGCTAACAAATATGGCTAAGCGAAAAGCGGCTGAATATGCAGGCCGGGAAAATGTTGAAGAGACAGAGATGCGCATGGGTGCGGAAGATTTTGCATTTTATTCCCATAAGATACCTGCCTGTTTTTTCCGGTTAGGAACAGGTAAGAAGAAAAAAAATATTATATCCGGGGTGCACACGCCTACCTTTAATATCGATGAAAATGCCATTGAAACAGGAATGGGCATCATGGCGTGGCTTGCTATATCGGCATCCGAAAAATAAATTCATCACAATAACTACCTTTATGGCCCGCTACGTGTAAGAGCGGATTAAATAAGGTTGCTCATTTAACAGATAATATGCAAAGAAATCTTCGTAGACAGGAAGCTCTTGATTACCATTCGAAAGGAAGGCCGGGAAAAATAGAAGTAATACCTACAAAGGCTACAAAAACGCAAAGAGATCTTTCAATGGCCTATTCCCCGGGAGTCGCTATCCCTTGCATGGAAATTCATGAAAATCCTGAGGAAGTTTACCAATATACTGCCAAAGGAAATTTAGTGGGCGTTATCAGTAATGGTACAGCAGTATTGGGATTGGGCAACATAGGCCCCGAGGCTGGTAAACCTGTGATGGAAGGAAAAGGAGTTTTATTCAAAATATTTGCAGATATAGATGTCTTTGATATTGAGATTAATGAAAAGGATCNNTCCGGAAAAATTCGTAGAAATTGTTGCAGCCCTTGAACCGACTTTTGGTGGTATCAACCTTGAAGATATTAAAGCCCCGGAATGTTTCTACATAGAAAAAAAGCTGAAAGAAAGATTGAAGATCCCGGTGATGCATGATGATCAGCATGGCACTGCTATTATTAGTTCTGCCGGTTTATTGAATGCACTTGAAATTCAAAAGAAAAAAATAGACCGGGTGAAGTTTGTGGTGAGTGGCGCAGGAGCTGCGGCTATGGCGTGCATACAACTTTATGAAGCATTGGGCGCCATCGCGGCCAATTTTATTCTTTTTGACACAAAAGGAGTTATTCATGCGGACAGGCCCGGCCTGGATGATATTAAAAAGCGTTTTGCCCAGACAAAGAAATCCAGCCTCACCCTTTCGGAAGCTATGAAGAATGCAGACGTTTTTATTGGGCTGAGTGTTGGCGATGTCG
>PKYU01000077.1:0-248 GCA_003132765.1 Chitinophagaceae bacterium
TAATACTACTTGAACTCATCAATTGTGCAACAGGACGACAAGAAGTATTCAAAAACCAGTACATCTTTTGTTCCTGGAAAATTTATCCACCCCAAACAGCGAGAAAAGCATAAGGCCAACATTTCATTTCACCCAGCCAGGCAGATGTTCTAACATTTAGATGTACCATATTAATCCCTTTAAATGGCTCATAAATGTAATTAACAATAGAATGCTAAGTAAAAAATTTGTCCGAAATATGTCCGAAA
>PKYU01000077.1:256-15401 GCA_003132765.1 Chitinophagaceae bacterium
GTGGGATTCGAACCCACGGTACAGTTTAACCCGTACGACGATTTAGCAAACCGTTCCTTTCGGCCACTCAGGCACCTCTCCTGTTCTTTATTAAGGGATGCAAAAGTACCATTTGAAATCCAAAATTTAAAATAAATAATTGATGATTTGAGCCTAATAAATCTTTCTAAAATTACATGGCGGCAAGCTGCACTTTTTGTTGGAGTTCGATGACACTTTCCTTAAATAAAGTATCTGTATCCATTAGGTCCTTAACGGTTTGGCAACTGTGAATTACTGTTGTATGGTCGCGGCCACCAAAATGTTCCCCAATGGTTTTTAAAGAATTCTTTGTAAAGGCTTTTGCAAGAAACATTGAAATTTGTCTTGCCTGTACTATTTCCCTTTTCCTCGTTTTCTGAAGCAATTTTTCATATGGAACATCGAAATAATCGCATACCATTTTTTGAATAGTATCGATCGTTATTTCTTTTGATGATGATTTGATAAAATTTCTCAACACTTTTTTTGCTAATTCAAGGTCTATTTCTCGTTTATTCAGCGAAGATTGTGCCAAGAGCGAAATTAAAGCTCCTTCAAGTTCCCTTATATTGTTTTGAATGTTATAAGCGATATACTTAACAACCTCTTTTGGCATATCAAGGCCATCATTTTTCATCTTTCTTTCCAGTATTTCAATCTTGGTATCGTAATCCGGAATCTGCAGATCAGCACTGAGCCCCCAGCGAAATCTGCTAAGTAATCTTTCCTGAACTCCCTCCAGATCCTTTGGCGGCTTGTCAGAAGTAAGAATCAATTGCTTTCCGCTTTGATGCAAGTGATTAAAAATTGCAAAAAATGCATCCTGTGATTTTTCTGCCCTGTTAAAAAATTGAACATCATCAATTATTAATACATCTATTAACTGGTAAAAATGGATAAAGTCATTGATAGCATTATTGCGGCTATGGTCCACAAATTGATTAATGAATTTTTCAGAGCTTACATATAATACTACTTTATTATTATGCAGCCGTTTCACCTCGTTTCCTATAGCCTGGGCGAGGTGCGTTTTTCCTAAGCCTACTCCGCCATAAATCACCAATGGATTAAATGAAGTGGTGCCAGGTTTTTCAGCAACAGTCTTTCCGGCACGCCTGGCTACCCGGTTGCAGTCGCCCTCAATAAAAGCATCGAAAACATAGGCCTGGTTCAACTGCGGATCAATCTGCATTTTCTTAAGCCCGGGAATTACAAATGGGTTTTTAACTGGATTATTTATGACTAAAGGAAAATCCATTTCGTTGTTTGAATATGATTTGTAACCCTGACCCGGTATATTTAGCATCAGTGGCTTGTTGCTATCATTTCCACTGTCTACCATGATGCGGTATTCAAGCCTTGCATCTTTTCCCAACTCTCTTTTTAATGTCTTTGCAATCAGGTTTACATAATGCTCCTCAATATACTCATAAAAAAACTGACTTGGAACTTGTATCGTTAATATTTTATCTTTTAACAATACCGGAGTAATGGGTTCGAACCAGGTTTTATAATGCTGCCACTCTACTATATCTTTGATAATATTGAGACAATTATTCCAAACAGTTTCGCCAGCCTTATCCATTTTTCCTTAAGCCTTTAGTTGATATGGAATTACCGATGTTGTTCCAGGAAATCACTTATAAAATAAATTTGAATCAGTATAAAAATATTTTGTGAGTGGAAAGCGAATATCAAAATAATTTGTTGAAAAAAAAATTTTTTTATTCGTTGCTTTTCTCATCAGAAAAACAGATTAACCTCCTGAAAAATAAATTATTTTTTTAAAAATTCAGGTTATATTTTTTATAACCAAGCCCAGATTGAATTGCAGATGAAAATGATTTTATTTACCATTTTTTTCATGATTTTTCTGTTTTCTTTTTGCACTTGAAAATCAATACCTAAAGAAATCGATAATTGTGCAAAACATTTTTTATGGTTTCTTAAGATAGGTAAAGGTTTTAACCAAAATGACTTTACCTTTAAAATAAAATTTTAGAATATGAGCTATGAACTGACGGGGAAACTCCTTGAAAAATTTGAACCGGTTCAAAGAACAGGGACTTTTAAAGTGCGGGAATTTGTCGTAGAAAAATCAGAAGAAATTAACGGGAAAACCATTACTAATTATATTAAATTCCAATGTGTTCAGGACCGCGTTAATATTGTTGACCGCGTTAATCCGGGTGATGAGATAAAAGTGTATTTTAATATCAAAGGAAGCAAATGGGAAAAGGATGGCCGCATATCTTATTTTAGTAATCTGGATGCATGGCGTATTGAACAAATACTTCAGCCGGGTAAAGAGGCCTCGTCTGATGATGATCATATTGAACCTTTGGATACATTTACTTCTTCCTCACAGGATACTATTGATGATCTCCCCTTTTAAGGTAATTGCTGTTCGCGTGAATTTATTTAAGTTTCAGGATTAATACCTGACCTTCAAAATGCAAAAAATAGTAACTCTCAGGCTTTCTCCTTATGAAATTTCTGATCCCTCCGCTATTTCAAAAAATATTGCTCTCTCATCTGGAGTAAACCCTGAGGATGTAAATGGCTATTACATCCTAAAAAAATCAATCGACGCAAGAGGCAAATTTGTTTGGTTTCATTTTACCTTCAATGCATTCATCAAGGAACCATTCATTCAAAGAACTATTCCTGAATTTAATTTCAAAAATGTATCCTCCGCTAAAAATAAAGTGGCTATTATAGGAGGAGGCCCTGCGGGATTATTTGCCGCATTACAACTCATTGAACTGGGCATAAAACCCATAATTATTGAAAGGGGGAAAAATGTTAGAGACCGCAGAAGGGACCTCGCAATGTTAAACAGAAAAGGGATTATTAATCCGGAAAGTAATTATTGTTTTGGAGAAGGAGGCGCGGGAACTTTTAGCGATGGCAAATTATATACCCGCAGCACAAAGCGGGGAAATATTGAACGCATCCTGAATCTTTTTGCTCATTTCGGGGCAGAGGAGAATATCTTATATGAAGCTCATCCGCATATCGGGACCAACAAACTCCCGCAAATTATAACGGAAATGCGTAACCGTATAATTGATTGTGGCGGAGAATACTATTTTAATAAGAAAGTTACAGATTTTATTATTGACAAAGACTCCTTAAAAAAAGTGAGAACACAGGATGGCGATTTGATAGGCGCAGATTCTTTTATCCTGGCAACAGGACATTCCGCACGGGATATTTTTTCCTTACTTGATAAGAAAAATATTTCAATCCTGGCCAAACCCTTTGCTTTGGGAGTTCGCGTCGAACATCCGCAGGCTTTGATCAATTCGATTCAATACGGTAAAATTGAAAATTATGAAGCTATACTTCCGAGAAAAGGAAATCAGCTTCCCCCAGCCTCTTATAGTCTTGTGCACCAGGTTGAGGGGAGAGGTGTATTTTCCTTTTGCATGTGCCCCGGGGGGATAATTGCCCCAGCTTCAACCAATGATGGAGAATTGGTGGTGAATGGATGGAGCCCATCGAAAAGAAACAATCCTTTTGCCAATAGCGGACTGGTTGTACAGGTAGAATCAGAAGATGCCCGAAAGTATCTTGCAGAATCAAAAATAAATTTTGACCCCAAACAATTATCATCCCCGTTGCTGATGATGTATTTCCAAAAAGAAATTGAAGATAAAGCATTTCAATCAGGTGGAGGAAATTTTGTTGCCCCTGCCCAAAGACTGGTGGATTTTGCAACTAATACATTTTCTCAAACACTCCCTGAATGTTCCTATTTGCCCGGGGTGAGTTCAGTTCCTCTAGTGGAAATACTGCCTGATTTCATTAGTGGACGTCTTAAAAAAGCGCTCAAGGTATTTTCAAATAAAATGCCTTCACGAAAAAGAAATGCCGGATTCTTTACCAATGAGGCCATAATGGTAGCCACTGAAAGTCGCACGTCTTCCCCGGTAAGGATTCCCCGTGATGCTTCAAAGTTTCATCATCCCCAGATAAAAAATCTCTTTCCTTGTGGGGAGGGTGCTGGTNNAGGTGGTATCGTGAGCGCAGCGATGGATGGTGAAAATGTCGCGAAAGCTGCATATGCATTGGTGAATGTATAGTAATCACCGTTGATGAAGATTCTGGTTTTCATTGAAAAGTATTTTAATATTTTTACCGGAAGGAATTATCAAGATATGCTCATAATAATTTAGCAAAAATATTTCAAAACGACTTTAATGACGATTCTCGAATTACAAAATCTTAAGAAGTATTACGCTACGCAAAGAGCGGTGGACGATATAAGTTTTTCCATTCAGCAAGGAAGCATATTTGGTTTGCTTGGCCCTAATGGTGCAGGAAAAACCACTTTATTAAGGATGATAACCGGGATATTTTATCCCGATAGCGGGAATATTTTATTTGAAGGTAAAAAATTCGAACCCATCAAAGACATCCCAATGATTGGCTATATGCCTGAAGAAAGGGGTTTATACAAGAAAATGAAAATCGGGGAACAGGCTTTATATCTTGCGATGCTAAAGGGGATGAAACGGCATGATGCCATGCAAAAAATTAAAGAATGGTTTGTAAAATTTGAAATGCAAAGCTGGTGGAATAAGAAGGTGGACGACCTTAGTAAAGGCATGAGTCAAAAGCTTCAGTTTGTAACTACCGTATTACATGAACCAAAGCTGCTTATTCTCGACGAACCATTCAGTGGCCTTGACCCGGTAAACAGTAACCTTATAAAAGATGAAATTTTTAAACTGGCCCAAAAAGGCACTACGATCATTTTCAGCACTCACCGGATGGAGCAGGTAGAAGAAATTTGCGATGAGATTGTATTGATAAACAAAGGAAAGAAAATCCTTGAAGGAAGTGTAAAACAAATAAAGCAGGATTGTAAAGAAAATATTTTTAAAGTGGGATTCACCCTGTTGCCTGAACCATTTGAAAACAGCATATTCGATATAGTAAGTACAAAAGACAATTATTTCACAGTTAAGATTGATGAAGGGCATAAGCCCGCAGCAGTGCTACAAGCATTTTTAGACCATGGGGACAGTATTATCTCGTTCAATGAAATACTACCAAGCCTGAATGATATTTTTATTATGAAAGTTAAAGACACGGAATCAGCGAGGCAGTTTGAAAAAGTATTAATAGAATAAGCCCCGGAAAAAGCAAAACAAAAAAATAACAACTTATCTAAAGACATGAACAAAATCTGGCTGATAATAAAGAGAGAGTATCTAACAAGAGTGAGAAATAAGACATTTATTCTTTCCACTATTTTGCTCCCATTATTTTTTATAGGTTTCATATTTGCCTCGGCATATTTCTCTATTAAAAGCGAGGACAAACAAAAAATAGCGGTTGTGGATGAAAATGGTATTTTTAAAACCAGCTTCCAAAGTGATAAGGTAATCACCTATGAATTTCCAATAGATATAAATAGTACTAACTTCAAAGAGAAGGGTTATACGGCATTTCTTTATATTCCCAAAAATTATGAATCAAAAGAAGATTCCATTTCCCTCGTTTCAATCAAACAATTAGGAATAGATGCCGAGGACAAAGTGAAAGTTCAATTGAACAATGCTATTCGAAATAAGGCCTTTCTTCAAAATAATATAGATAAAAAAATACTTGATTCAATTAATGCTATTGATGAAGCAAGCTTGTATAAATTCAGCCCGGTGATAAAGCAGGGCGATAAGACAGCCCAATCAAACTCAGGCCTGTCCTATGGAATAGGATATGGCAGTGGTATCTTAATTTACATAACACTGTTTATTTATGGAGCGGCAGTAATGCGTGGTGTGATGGAGGAAAAAATGAACCGGATTGCAGAAGTCATTATCAGTTCTGTAAAGCCGTTTCAATTGATGATAGGTAAAATTTTAGGGATTGCTGCTGTAGGTATCACCCAATTACTAATTTGGATAGTATTGATTGTGGGGCTTTCAACTTTATTTACTTCATTCATTTCTGCTGATACCATTCACCAGGCCCAGGCTATAAATTCCTCAGTTGGTTCAGCAGGAAATAGTTCCGCTGCGATGGGTTTTTTAACAGCTAAGAACACACTTCTCAGTGCAAACTGGGCTTTAATACTTCCCTGTTTTCTATTTTATTTTTTAGGCGGGTATCTTTTTTATGCCTCATTGTTTGCCGCTGTAGGCAGTGTTGTGAACGAAGATCCGCAGGAGGCTCAATCCCTGATGCTTCCCATCACCATGCCGATAATATTATCATTTATTATTTTGACCACCGCGGTGGGAAAACCTGATGCACCAATTTCTGTTTGGGGAAGCATAATACCTTTTTCTTCTCCAATAGTAATGATAGCCAGGATTCCTTCGGGTAGTGTACCGGGCTGGCAAATAGCATTATCAATGCTCTCCCTTATTGCCGGATTTCTTTTGACTGCGATGCTGGCAGCAAAGATTTACAGAACAGGAATATTGCTCTATGGAAAGAAAGTAACTTTCAGGGAGATCGGGAAATGGCTATTCAGAAAATCATGAAATAGTTGCCGGTGTGCCTTTTATTTCGGACTAGTTTTGGGTATTGGATGCTCCAAACAAAGATCTTTTTATTTCTTCACGGGCATATTTTGTGATCAGGCCTCCAACGAAAAATAAAGAGATTAGGATGAACCCCGCTATCAACCCGATCAAGCCATATAAAATTGCAGATTTATCCTCCACATCGTAGGGCGGATCCGGCTTATCAAGAACCTTTATTACCGGTGTCGCTTTTTGAAGTTTATATGCAGCATTTTGCTGGTTGGCAACGGCAGTAGCATATTGTTGCCTGATCATTTCCTTATCAGCAAGTAAATTTTCAGTGGGTACACGGTACTGAAGTTTAGTTATATTGGTAAACATCGTCCTTTGATCAATAGAAATTAACTGGTTATCTTTTGAACCCATCACTTTCCTCAGTGAATCAACTTTGCTGGTCGCAAATTGAAAATCAATCCGGGCTTTTTCTTGTTTCAATTGAATATAAAAAAGGGATATTTTATTTATAAATCCATAACTGATTTTTCTTACCAGTTCCGGGCTCCGCCCTGTGTAGGTAAGAACGAGCATATTATTTTTGTTGACAGTCGCATTGAGACCATCTTTAAGTGTTTCCCCTGCCCAGGTTATAAGAGCATTTTGATTTGGAGGCATTTTGACCTTTTCTTCAAACCAGCCCCGATGATTGTTTATATCGTCCACCAATAATTCAGCAATTGTTCTATTGCCGTTTGATGAATCTCTGATGGCAGCCACCTCTTCACGCGTTGTGCGGCTCTGCGCCAACTCAATAATATTTATGGAAGCGTCATCGCTAAAGCTCTTGGTTGATTCCACTCCTAATAAAGCGCTGAGTGTGGAGGATGTAGCATTATTATCATTGCTTCCTGTTAATGGGAATATGGAAGCCCTGGATGTATAAGTTATTGGTCTTTGTTTGGCAAATAATATCAGTGCAAGCATACAAATAAGAGAACCAGATATAACTATGATCCTGTATTTTCTTAATCGCTTATAAATTAGTATCGTTAGCTCATTGGGATTCATCATATCAAATTATAATCTCATAATTAAAAAGGCTAATAAAATAGGCACTGTAGTTACCAGTGTTTGTGTAATAAAGTCGCCTACACTTTTCCCCTGAGGCTTTTCCGGTATAATTACCATACTTCCCGGTTCCACTTTAGGATAAAAATGGAAAAAGCCAAAATTGTGCGTTCTTTTACTTCTTCCATTTGCGTAGGTAACAAAAATCCTTTTCCTCCATGGTCTTACTCCAAATCCGCCTGCTTTGTCAATATAATATGCTAGATTAGTATGCTCATGGTCAAAAAATATTTTAAGCTGGGATTGAACTGCTCCCTTTACTGTTACAATTGGATTCATTTCCGGAATGTAAACAACGTCACCTTCCTGAAGAATCATATCATATTTGCTATTCCTGTTTTCCAAAGCTTTTTCCAGATCAATACTAACAGGTTCTGATGGCGTAAAATGAACACTGTCAATAATCTTTCCGTCAGTATCTCTTAAATAAGTTGTCTGGTTAATTTTTTGAATAAAATTTTCTCCAAAAGATGTGTCTTTCATCCTGTATAAAAGAGCACCTTCCGGATTCGAATTCTTAATCAGCCCACCTGCTCTTTCTATAATTGATGAAATCGTTTCTTCATTGCTGAGTTTGGAATAGGTACCCGGGTATTTTACCATGCNNTATTTTCCTGCAAATGGAAAGTCGGATTCCTTCTCACAATTACCTCATCGTATGGTTTCAATTTTATATTCTCTGTTAAAGAATCCAGTTCAAGGTTTGTATTTATCGAATATGTATTAATTACCGTTTGGGTAGGTCTCATGCCTTTTTGTGATGAATCGATATCAACAACGCTTGATACCACAATCTTACCAAATTCTGCAGAAGGCTTCAGGCCATTTGCAAAATATAAGAGATCTTTCAGGGACATGCCTCCAAAGCGCTGATATTTGCCTGGCTTTCTAACTTCACCTTCAATAGTTACATATTGCTTATCAGCAAACTGATTTCTATTGAAAACTTCAATTACATCATTAGGATTCAATAAAATATTATAACTACTGTTTACATCTTTGTTTAAGTCATCGAGACTTACTACAATTTTTTCAGATTTTAAATTTGTTGAGTCACCTGCTCCTTTGTAAACATAAGCTCTGCCAACATAAGAATTTTGGGTAATACCACCAGACCTGTTAATAATGTCAAACAAGCGATCACCTTTCCTTAATTCATAAACATTCGGATAAGCAACCTCACCTTTTACAATAACTTTATTATTAAGTCCACCATTAATAGGATTAACAACAATCACATCGCCATCCACTAAAGGCTCATCTTTTATCAAGCCATCAACTTTTTTTCCAATTTCATTGAAGTTGATATTTTTTATTGTCTGTTTTTCGTTAACGTCCCTGATGATAGACCCGCCCGAAAGATATGCTTCGGGCTTGAAGCCACCGGAATACTTCAATAATTCCATAAGGCCTTCGCCATTTTTGAGCTGATAGTACATCGGCCTTTTAAACTGCCCGGATGCAAGGACTTCTTTGTCGAAAAATGGTACGATTACAAAATCGTTATTCTCAAGATATAGATGTTTGCCAAAATCGCCGGTAGTCAGGTATTTATAAACATCAATAGAGTCAATAATTTTCCCATTTCGGGAAATCAGGATATTTCGCATGTTACCATATTTGGTAACACCACCTGCCATGGCAACCACATTTAATGCATTTGTAAAAGCAGATACAACCTGGGGACCCGGGTTTTCCACTTCTCCAGTTGCCTGAATAACTATGGATCGCGGCTGTCCTAATGTTATTGAAATATTTGTGGAAGGAGGAATTACCTTCCTGAAACGATCTAAAATAATTTTCCGGGCATTCTCAAACGTCAGTCCCTGTATGGTGATTTTGCCAATGCCCTGGGGGAAAATTGAACCATCGCGTGCTACTTCATAATTCTCTTCAAAATCTGCACCACCCCAAAGGGAAACCACAATATGATCTCCCACGCCGATCGGGTAATCCAAAGGCGGCGTTGAAAGCTCAGCAAGTTCCATAACCTGCCTGTTTTTAAACAGATCGGCTCCATAAACAGACTCCGGGCTATATGATTGCTGTTTAATATTATCTTTTTGTGAACTATCCTTTGTGATATGGGAATTACTTTTTCNNAGCTGGTTCTGATTATTATCAATCAAAAGTTTCTGAAGGTCTGAGGGAGTAACATTTTTTAATGCGTTGGGATCTATGGGCAGGTCTTGTAAATCGGATGGTAGCTGTGCATATACATAGTTACTATTAAAAAATATAAAGCAACCGGATAAAAGGATGATTATAAATGATTTTTTAAAATCAGATCTTTCTTTGGAAAAACTCATTTGGAATAAGTTAATGGATAATATTACTGTAGAACGAATAAACAGGTAATTTTATTTCAAGGGCTTGTGTAAAGCCTCATTGAATTCCTTCCAGATGGAGTTTATGATATTTTTAGCAGGGATTATTTCTTTAATAAGTGCACTTACTTGCCCGATTTCCAATTCACCTTCATCCAGATCACCTTCAAACATTCCTTTCTTAGCCCGGCCCTTTCCCAGCAGGGCATTGAGTTCCATAATAGAAGCATGATTTTTCCGGGCTTCAATAATTTCATCATAAAAATTATTTCGAATCAAACGTACCGGGATTAGTTCTTTTAAGGTAAGCATGGTATCACCCTCATTTGCATTGATAACGGCATTTTTAAAATTTTGGTGCCCCGACGCTTCCTCTGAAGCGACAAACCTGCTACCCATTTGAACGCCCTCGGCCCCTAATACCATACAAGCCAGCATTTGGCGACCTGTTGCGATGCCTCCTGCTGCAATNNGAATCCTGACTGCTTCACATACCAAAGGCACCAGTACCAAAGTGGTAGTTTCCTCTCTCCCATTATGTCCGCCTGCTTCAAATCCTTCCGCTATAATTACATCACAGCCAGCTAATTCTGCTTTCCTGGCAAACTTACTGCTACTAACTACATGCGCAACCTTAATATTATTTTGCTTGAAATATTGGGTAAAAGTTGACGGATTACCAGCCGAGGTTACCACTACCTGGACTTTATTACGAATAATAATTTCAATTTGCTCTTTCACCCCCAAATACATTAATGGCAGGTTAACCCCAAAAGGCTTCTCCGTAAAAGCCTGGCATTTCCTAATATGTTCTTCAAGAAGCAGGGGATCCATGCTTCCTGCACCTATTAATCCAAGCCCTCCGGCATTGCTAACAGCACTTGCCAACCTCCATCCACTGGCCCAAATCATTCCAGCCTGAATAATGGGATATTCAATATTAAAAAGCCGGGTAATGCGATTGGAAAACATAAATGGCCGATTTGCTGACTATGAGCCTAAATCAATTTCCGTGTTATCACCGATGTTAAGTGAACGCGTCTCTCCTCTTATTTCGGTATCACTTCCAATAAGCGAATCATCAAGAACTACATCAAATAATTTTGAATAAGATCCAATAATGCAGTTTTTTACAATGGAAAAATTGACAATAGTATTTTCTCCCATGGCAACGTGGGGACCAATGATGGAATTTTTGATTTCGCATCCTTCTGCTATATTAACCGGTGGTATAAATATGGCATTTTCAAATTTACTTGATTCGGCAATTGCTCCACCAAATTTTTCCAATAAGATAGAATTTGATTCCAATAGAGATTCCTTCTTGCCGCAATCGAACCAGTTTTCCACCTTAAAGGCCTTGAATTGTTCGCCTCCATTGATCATGCATTCTAATGCATCCGTAAGATTAAATTCATCATGACTTCTAATTTCATTGGTGATAATTTTTTCCAGGCATTGGAACAAAATCTTTGAGTTCCTGATTTTATAAAGCCCAACGAGGGCCATATTAGATTTTGGGATGGAAGGTTTTTCAACCACGTTAGAAATAAATCCCTTATCATCGACTTGAGCTACTCCAAAATTCCTAGGATCATCTACTTTTTTTATACCGAGCATTGACCAGGGTGAATCAAGCACAGTTTTAATATCGTATTCACAAATGGTATCGCCGAGAGCTATGAATACTTCATCATTTCCTACAATTTTCCTTGTTAGTTCTACTGCATGCGCAGTGCCTTTTCTCTCGTTTTGAAATATAAAGTGACAATGCAGGTGCGAATATTTTGCCTTAACATAATCCTGAATTTTTTCTCCGAGATAACCAACAATAAATATGAATTCATTTATGCCAGCTTCATGTAACTGATCAACATTAATACTCAGAATCGTTTTTCCCGCAAGCGGAATTAAAGCCTTAGGTTGAGTATAAGTATGTGGTCGCAATTTAGTACCTGCGCCTGCCACCGGGATGATCGCCTTCATTTAGTCAATTTTAAGATATAATCTCCTCAAAATGAAGGTGAATATAGTGAAATTATGAATGATGTAATGAATACACATAACCAGGTACCAAATTTAAACCATTATTGAAAAGGGAGATTGAGCTTCGATATCAATCCTTTCNNATCTTAAAGCTCATCCTTTCAATTGAATAAACATCTTGCATCTTTTTTGGAGGTTTGCGCAAAATTATTTCATGGATAGAGATACAGTGATTTTTAATCTTATAACTAAAGAATTAAACAGGCAACGAGAGGGAATTGAGTTGATTGCTTCAGAAAATTTCACTTCCCTTCAGGTGATGCAAGCCATGGGAACGGTTCTTACAAATAAATATGCTGAAGGTTATCCGGGCAGAAGATATTATGGCGGTTGTGAAATAGTGGATGAAATGGAAGTAATTGCTATCAATCGTCTGAAAGAAATATTCAATTGTGAATATGGCAATGTGCAGCCTCACAGCGGGGCACAGGCAAATGCATCTCTGATGCTCGCAATATTGCAACCTGGCGATAAAATCCTGGGGCTTGATTTAAGCATGGGGGGACATCTTACACATGGTTCACCGGTTAATTTCTCAGGGAAAATTTATAAAGCTCATTTTTACGGAGTAGTTAAGGAAACAGGCCTCATAGACTATGAAATGCTTGAAAGAAAGGCCCACGCAGAAAAACCAAAACTCATAATTTGCGGAGCTTCTGCGTACAGCCGTGACTGGGATTATGAGCGTATCAGAAAAGTTGCGGATGAAATAAATGCCTTTGTACTATGTGATATCGCTCATCCGGCTGGACTTATCGCAAAGGGGTTATTAAAATCACCATTTGATCATTGTCATTTCGTTACTTCCACAACTCACAAAACACTTCGTGGCCCCCGCGGTGGTATTATTCTAATGAAAAAGGACTTTGAAAATCCTTTTGGTGTAAAAGATAATAAAGGCAATTTGAGAATGATGAGCCATTTGCTGGATATGGGTGTTTTCCCCGGAACTCAAGGTGGCCCGCTGGAACATGTAATTGCTGCGAAAGCCGTTGCCTTCGGTGAAATTCTGACTGAAGAATTTACCTCTTATGCAAAGCAAATATTGATCAATGCTCAGGCTATGGCAAAGGAATTTAATGCAAAAGGATATAACCTGATAAGCAATGGCACCGAAAACCACCTAATGCTTATTGACCTCCGTAATAAAAATATTACCGGCAAAAAAGCGCAGGAGACTCTTGATAAGGCTGGTATTACCCTTAATAAAAATGCGGTTCCATTTGATGATAAAAGCCCGTTTATAACTTCCGGAATGAGGGTAGGAGTACCCGCAATCACGACAAGAGGTATGAAAGAAGGAGATATGAAAGATGTAGTTAATCTGGTTGATAAAGTCCTAATGAATGCGGATGAAACAAAAATTATTACTTCTGTCAGAAAGNNCAGATTTAATGAATAAATTTCCCTTGTATCCCGAACTTAATTGAGAAGTCTTGCGGAGCACATCATTGTTGAATGCCGGCAAGCGCTTAAATTTATGTTATTAAAATCTTCGCAACTATTAATATTGTCTCCGTTAAAAACTGCATTATTTTTTACTTAAAAATAATTATATGATACAAAGAGTGCAAACATTATGGATGCTTTTAGCAGCAATAACTGTTTTCCTTACCTTGCAATTTCCTTTCTATGGTGGCACTTTGGCGGCTGGGAATACTTACCACGCTGTTCTTGCAACCGATAATATTTTCTTATTAATTCTTACAGCGGCCCTTGGTACAGGAATTATAATTAACATATTCTTATACAAAAACCGGAAATTGCAAATCCGAATTATTGTTATTTCAATATTATTAGAATTCCTAATTATTTTTCTTTATATCAGGCAGATTTCAAAATTTTCATCGGGTAATTTTGCGCTTTGGTCAGCCTTACATTTACTTATAATTATTTTTTTGATTTTCGGAGCAAGAGGAATTTACAACGATTCAAAGCTTGTTAAAGATAGTAACAGGTTGAGATAATGGCTGAAGCCTGATACCTGATACCGCCAACCTATATATACTTCCCCGTGTAGCTTTCCTTTACTTTCTTAAGCCCAGACGGAATACCTGCATAAACAAGGTTTCCGCCGACATCTCCTGCTTCAGGCCCAAGGTCTATAACCCAATCAGCAGATTTAATTACATCTGTATTGTGTTCAATCACAATAATAGAATGCCCCTGCTCTATAAGGGCATTAAATGAAGAGAGTAATTTTTTTATATCATGAAAATGCAGTCCTGTTGTAGGTTCATCAAAAATAAAAAGCAGGTTCCCCTGTCCCTTCCNNGCGTTGCGCTTCTCCTCCGCTAAGCGTGTCAGAAGACTGCCCAAGTTTTATATATCCCAATCCCACATCGCTTAATGGTTGAATTTTCTTAGAAACTTCTTCACCTATATTATTTTTTTTCAATTCTTTTTTTTCGCCTCTGAAAAATTCTATGGCTTCATCAACGCTCAATTCCAGAACTTCAAATATATTTTTACCCTGGAAGGTAACTTCAAGTACTTCCTTTTTAAATCTTTTTCCTCCGCACACTTCACATACAAGGTGTACATCAGCAAGAAATTGCATTTCAACAACCTGCTCTCCTTCTCCTTTGCATGCATCACAACGGCCCCCATCTACATTGAAGGAAAAGTGTTTAGGCATATAACCCCGCATCTTGCTTAAAGGTTGTTTACTAAACAGGTCCCTTATTTCGTCATAAGCTTTTATATAGGTAACAGGATTACTTCTTGAAGATTTTCCGATGGGGTTCTGGTCAATCAATTTTACTTCTGTAATATAATCCAGATCGCCGCTTAGGCCTTTACTCAAACCTGCTTTCTCAGCAAATTCACCCTTTAGTTTTTTTAAGGAGGGATACAGGATTTGTTTAACAAGCGTGGTTTTCCCGCTACCGCTAACGCCACTCACTACGCACAATACATTTAAAGGAAAAACTATATCAATATTTTGCAGATTGTTTTGCCTCGCACCATGCACAGTTATTGATCGATTCCATTTATGAAGATATTTGGGAGGGGCAATTGCCAATTGACCACTTAAATATTTACCGGTTAGGCTTTCTGGATTCGACACGATTGATTTGTAATTACCCTGCGCTATAATTTCACCTCCGAGGTGACTTGCCAGCGGACCCATATCAATTATAT
>PKYU01000346.1 GCA_003132765.1 Chitinophagaceae bacterium
CCGCCATATTTACTCAATTATAACTGCTGACGAGGAAAAAAGTTCTGTGAGGAAGCGGGTGCAAGTAAAGCGCCCGCTTTATTTTCACAAATATTTTATTTATCGTATGCTCCCTTTTCCTTCAGAGCTTTCCAAACCTTGAAAGGAGTGATTGGAATATCAAGATGAGTAATTCCATAAGGAGATAAATCGTCAACTATCGCATTGGCAATTGCCGGAGGAGAACCAACGGTTGGGGATTCGCCTACACCTTTAGCGCCGATCGGGTGGTGCGGTGAAGGAGTAACCACGTGACCTGTTTCCCACTTTGGTGATTCTATTGCTGTTGGTACCAGGTAATCCATCAATGTGCCATTTAAAATATTTCCCTCTTCATCATAGATCAGTTCTTCATACATGGCAGGCGCAATACCTTGTGTTAATCCGCCATGAACCTGGCCCTGCACGATCATTGGATTGATAATATGTCCGCAATCATCAATAGCAACAAACCTGCGAACATTTATGCCTCCGGTTTCCTTATCAATATCAACTACACATATATAGGCTCCGGAAGGAAAGGTAAGATTTGGCGGATCGTAATAATGTGTTGCTTCAAAACCTGCCTCCATCCCCTGTGGAAAATTGGTATAGGCGGCAAACACGATCTCCTGAATGGTTTTTGATTTTTCCGGAGCTCCTTTTACGGAAAACTTTCCGGGTTCCCAATCCAAATCATCTTCGCTTACTTCCAGCAAATGGGCCGCAATCTTTCTTGCCTTATCAACTAATTTTTTTGCAGCAACGGCTGCCGCTGCGCCTGCAGTAGGTGTGCTACGGCTGGCATATGTTCCCAATCCATAAGGCGCCGTATCTGTGTCCCCCTCTTCTATCTGTATATTTTCTGCGGGAATACCTAAAACTTCAGCAATGATTTGTGCATAGGTCGTTTCATGACCTTGTCCCTGCGATTTTGTACCAAACCGGGCAATGGCTTTCCCTGTTGGATGAACGCGAATCTCTGCACTGTCAAACATCTTTATTCCCAAGATATCAAAATCTTTGGAAGGGCCTGCACCAACTATTTCAGTAAACGTTGAAATGCCGATTCCCATTAATTCACCCTTAGCTCGTTTTTCTGCCTGCTCTTTACGAAGGCCGATATAATCTATTGCATCCATTGCCTTTTGTAACCCCGCATGATAGTCTCCGCTATCATAAATCCAGCCTGTAGGAGAGTGCCATGGAAAATCTTCCTTTTTAATAAAGTTCTCCATACGTAACTGGGCAGGATCTTTACCAATTTCCAAAGCATAGCGATCGGTCATACGCTCTATTGCATGCACCGCTTCCGTTACGCGAAATGAGCAACGATAGGCAACACCACCCGGAGGCTTATTGGTATAAACAGCATCTGCTTCTATAAAGGCAGTATCATAATCATAAGATCCGGTTGCTATTGAGAACAAGCCGGCAGGAAATTTGGAAGGGTTGGCGGCGGCAACGGTATACCCGTGATCTGCCAATACTTTAAATCTCGTTGCCAGAATTTTACCTTCCTTAGTGCCCGCCATTTCAGCTGTAATATGGTAGTCACGGGCGAAAGAATCTGCTTGTAGATTTTCGCTCCTGTCTTCTATCCATTTAACAGGTTTGCCAACAAGAAATGAAACGGCGATAGCAATAACATAACCCGGGTACACAGGCACCTTGCCTCCAAATCCGCCGCCTATATCAGGGGAAACAACTCTTATTTTTTCCTCCGTTAATCCAACATGACCGGCTACTAAAGCAATCACCGTTCTTATTACGTGAGGAGCCTGTGTTGTCATGTACATGGTAAGGTGATTATTCACTTTATCATAATCAGCAACACATCCACATGTTTCTAATGATGCAACATGAATCCTTGGAATATGCATTTGCTCCTTTACGACTACGTCAGCTTCAGAAAAGACTTTTTCAGTTTTTTCTTTATCCCCGGCTTCCCAATGCCATATATGATTATTAGTTCTACCGGGCTTATCTGTTCTCAGTACTGTCGAAGAAGGGTCCATAGCTTTAAAAGGATCTATAACTGCTTTCATCGGTTCGTATTCAACTTTCACAGCTTCCCNNTCACAGTATCAATAGGTAATACCATTTGTGTATCAGACATTAGAGTAGGCATCCAATGGAGATTGTATTTTTCCAGGTCCTTCCCGGTTATTACGGCAACCACTCCCGGAACTTTCATAGCTTGGGATATATCTATGTTTTTAATTTTAGCGTAGGCATAAGGACTTCGGGTAATATCCATGTACAACATACCATCCAACTTGATATCATCCACAAAGTGGCCCTTGCCCTGGATAAAACGTGCATCTTCTTTTCTTTTCATCGAATGTCCCATGCCGCTGATCGCTTTTGATGTTTTACATTGTATCATATTATTTCAATTAAAAATTTTAATAAATAAATTTTAAACAAATTGAGGTTCTGTAGACGCCGGTTCTACTCCACGCATTTTGGCACTTGCATATTCAATTGCTTTTACAATATTATTATAGCCGGTGCACCGACATAGGTTTCCGGATATGCCCCACCGGATCTCATCTTCCGTCGGGTTAGGATTATTTTCCAGTAATTCAATTGAACGCATGATCATGCCGGGTGTGCAAAATCCGCAATGCAATCCATGGTTCTCTTTGAAACCTTCCTGCAAAGGATGCAATTGCCCTTCTGCAGAAATAACACCTTCAATAGTTGAGACAGATTTTCCGTTTGCCTGTACAGCGAGTATTGTACAGGACTTTACCGATTTGCCATCCAGTAATATTGTACATGCGCCGCAATTGGTAGTATCGCAACCAATATGCGTACCCGTTAGATTTAGATTTTCCCTAATCATGTGTACAAGCAAAGTGCGGGGTTCCACATCCAATGTATGTTGTCCGCTGTTTACTGTAACTGTTATTTCCATTTTCTTGATTTTTAAAATGTTTAAATTAATAAGCTGGTGACCCTCTTAACCTGAAATTCTTTCAACAGCTTTATGAATCATACGTTTTACCAAAACTGCTACCATAGCACGTTTGTATTCTTCACTACCCCGCAAATCACTTGAGGGACTGCAATCTTCCGATGCGTATTTGGCTGCTTCCGTAATGGTTTCATCTGTAATAGGTTTTCCTATTAAAGCTGTTTCACTCCTGGATGCACGCAACGGTGTAGCGTTCACATTGGTGAGACCAATACCTGCTGCTTTGCAAATTCCGTTTTTATCAAGCGTGAGCTGAACGGCAACACCGGCGGTAGCATAGTCACCCACCTTTCTTTCGAGTTTGTGATAGGCGCTTCCGGTTCTGGCAGGAGGAATTGGGATTTGAATTTCAGTAAGTATTTCTCCATGTTGTAAAGCCGTCATATAAAAACCAAAGAAGAATTCGTCAATGGGAATACTTCGTTCACCATTGGAACCAGTTGCGATAACGGTGGCACGCAAAGCCAGCATTACGGCTGGATGATCGTTGGCTGCATCGCCATGTGCCAGGTTGCCACCAATAGTTCCCCTGTTGCGAACCTGAGGATCGGCAATTTGTTTTGTAACATCACCAAAAATGGGAAATTGTTTTTTCAGCAGATCAGAATGCTCTATATCAGCTTCTCTGTTAAGGGCTCCGATTTTCATAATGCCGCCTTCTTCTTTTATATAGGCAAGGCCCGGAATGCCATTAATATCGATAAGCCATTCGGGATTGGCAAAACGAAGTTTCATCATGGGTATTAGGCTATGGCCGCCTGAAAGAACCTTGGCATCTTCTCCGTATTTATTTAACATTGAAATAGCCTCGGCTAAGGTACCGGGAGACTCATATTTAAAGGATTGTGCAATCATAGAAAGTCTGGTTTTATAGTTTTAAAATTTTTTATTACCCATTATTAATTAGATGTTGCTCTTTATGGATAGGCAAATTCTCTTTGATTTTTCTTAAAAAATATAGCAAACTGGCATTCATCCAAACACCACTGAAAATAAAAATTATCCCAAAATAATAAAGTGGTAATCCACCGGTTTTTATCACACTTAATATTACAAATAATGAACCTGTGAAGGCTAATGCAATAGCATATTTGGTCCTTGAGTCCTGATAATTGAAAATGATTGATAACAGAATAATGCTACAAAAAAGAATCGAAAGAAGAGAAGTAGTCGATGAAGAAAATGTTCGCTGGCAGGTAAGTGAATTACCTTCTCCACACAGGATCAAAGTGTTGGTAAACGCCATAAAACAAAAGGGACACTTGGGAAGAAATGCCAGTAAAATTCCGCTAAAAACGCTAAAGCGTCTCTTATCGGCATTAACATGAGAGATTTTCTTACATGGTTTACAATCTTTAACAATTGAAGATCTCTCCATCATACCACGCAATTAAATTGAGCAATCGTAAACTGACTCTAAAACCCAGCCATCATCAAAAATCTAATTCAGAATGAATGTACAATTTAGGAATTTATTCCTTAACTACTCTTAAAAAATTATGAAATTTTGATTTGTGACCAAAAAAAGGTTTGACATGATATATAGAAAAAGGATTTTTTAATGACAAAGAAGGTGTATAAATGAAAATCAACATGAAATAGCATTGAACCCAATCAGGCAAAAAAAAAATTTATAGAATCATCAACAGCAAAATATATAACCATTAAAAATACATTTTTGCTATTGGGAATATTCAATTAAAGACCTAAAATGATCAATGATGTAGCAATAGTCTTAATTCAAATAGAGCAAAAATGGGATTAATAAGGGTCTAAAATCATTTTGGTTGCAACTCTTCTCTTCTGTAATGCCAACATAAAACACGTCTAAAAGTGTCAATTAAATTATATAACATTCTATCAAAATAAATCCTAGGCTTAAAAAAGAAACACCTGCAGACATATTTTGCAGGTGTTTAATCTTCCATGTGGGCCCAACAGGGGTTGAACCTGTGACCCCCTGATTATGAGTCAGGTGCTCTAACCAACTGAGCTATAGGCCCGAAATCGATATCCGGTAAAAAATCGGGAGTGCAAAGAAAAATTCGGTAAGTGGAAAGAAATAATTTTCTTTGGGTATGCCAGAAACATTGATTTTAAAGTAGTTAAAGGAAATAAAAACTACATCCCTCTATTTTTAATTCAACCAAGCTTATCTCCTATTTCCTTTTCTTAGCAATCCATTGAGACCAAATTAAAGACTCACTTCCTGCTCATTTTTTGACTTCCAATTCATTTTCCAATTCATTTTTTAACCGATTTTTCTTGTCGTTTTTTCCCGTTTTTCATTATTGAACCCAAGGGAAAATAACTGAAATCTTTTTCTTTGTTTTTTTGAAT
>PKYU01000202.1 GCA_003132765.1 Chitinophagaceae bacterium
ACCGATAAATATGCAAAAGTGATGATACCCTGGCGCAGAAGAGATGAGAATCCGCAGGACAAAAGGATAATTATGGAAGATGCCAAAACCGGGGAGAGAATACTTAATGTAAAATCAGGTAATATTAACCGTGAATTTGGTGAAATNNATTGGCTGAATGGAATAAATGCTACTAGTATCCCACAGGCTACTTCAAAGGAAATGCAGTCAATTGATTCGTTCAATACTTTTTACCCGATGGAGATAATTGCTACGGGAAAAGAAACAGAACAATTGATTAAAAACAAGTCTGAACCTTTTTTAATATTCCCTGAAGACCGCCTGCATTCTATCAGGATGAATCATGATCTGCCTGAACGCTGGATAGAATCCGGCTCTAAGAATAGTTTTTCAGGGCAAGCAACTAAGGGAGAGAATTTCGCTTTCCAATTAGGAATATATGCTCTGCAAAACCTGGAAAATGTAAAAATTAGTTTTACAAATCTCACTTCTTCATCCGGAAATACAATTTTATCAAAAGATATTTTTTGTATAAATACCAATGGGATTGGGTATGATGGAATTCCCTTTTCAAAACTGGTCAATATATCTGGAGGAACCATTCAGCCAATGTGGTGCGGTGTTAATATTCCTGAAAATACGATTGCCGGAAACTATACCGGGATGGCAATTATTAGCGCAAAGGACTTACCGGAAAAGGAAGTATCCATTTCAGTAAAAGTGAATAATACAGTACTTAAAAAGGGTGGTGTAAATGAACCCTGGAAAATGACAAGATTGCGATGGCTGAATTCAACCATGGCCCAGGAAAATACAGTTATAGCACCTTACATTCCACTTGTTGTGAAAGGCAATGCTATCTCATTATTGGGTAGAAAATTGGTAATTAATACTGATGGCTTACCCAAACAGATTGAAACATTCTTTACTCCCGGAATGACTTCTGTTACTCATAATGCAAACGAAATAATTGCTAAACCATTTCAGATAATTGCAGAGGATCCGCAAGGCCAAATCAAGTGGAAGAGTGGTCCGGTGAAGTTTACCAGTAAATCGCCGGGAACTGTAAAATGGGAAGTTCTTTCTAGCTCTTCTTCGCTAAACATGCAGGTAAATGCCTCTATGGAGTTTGATGGATTTATTTCCTATGTGGTAAAGATATATGCCAACAAGGACATCAATTTGAAAGATATCCGAATGGAAATTCCCTTCACAGCTTTGTCTTCAAAATATATGATGGGGCTTGGGCAAAAGGGANNATAAAAACCAGGATGGGGCATGGATAGGAAATGTAAATGCGGGTTTGCAATTTTCGCTTCGTGATGAAAGATATGTAAGGCCACTGAATACCAATTTTTATTTACTGAAACCCTTATTGCTCCCCAATTCGTGGGGAAATGGTAATAATGGGGGAATTGATATTACAGAATATAAATCAATTGTAACCGTTAGTAATTACAGCGGGGAAAGGGAAATGAGAAAGGGAGATACACTATATTATAACTTTAATTTACTCATTACTCCTTTCCATGCCATTAATACCGATTTTCAATGGACTACNNAATGCTACGACCATTAATCCCTATATCAATTATCCCTTCATAGCATGGAAAGCTATGAAAGCTTATATAGATTCAGCGCATGCAGCAGGTTTGAAAGTGAAAATTTATAACACCATTCGTGAACTTTCTGATCATGCTTATGAAACTTTTGCATTAAGAAGTTTGGGACATGAAATTTATTCTGCAGGAAAGGGTGGGGGATTTAGCTGGTTGCAGGAACACCTGGATAGCGACTATATCCCAGCGTGGTTTGTTCCTGAACTGAAAGATGCTGCAATTATAAATAGCGGAATGAATCGTTGGCATAATTACTATGTGGAAGGCATGAATTGGTTAACACAGAACGTAGGCATAGACGGCATTTATTTGGATGATGTTGCTTTTGACCGTGTCACTATGAAGAGAATAAAAAAAGTATTGACTAAAGATGGACATCCTGGAATTATTGATCTGCATTCAGCGAACCAATATGATCAAAATGATGGTTTTAATAACAGTGCAAACCTGTACATGGAAAACTTTCCTTATCTCAATCGGTTGTGGTTTGGCGAATATTTTGACTATGAAAATAATAATCCTGATTTTTTTCTTACCGAGGTAAGCGGAATTCCATTTGGATTAATGGGAGAGATGTTGCAGGGCGGCGGTAATCCATGGCGTGGTATGGTCTATGGAATGACCAACCGTATGCCATGGAGCGATAATGCAGACCCACGGCCAATCTGGAAGATATGGGATGATTTTGGNNCACACAGATGATTGGGTATTGGGTTGATGATAATCCGGTAAAAACGGATAATGATAAAATATTGGCAACAGTTTATAAAAAGAAAGGAAAGACATTGGTTTCTATTGCAAGCTGGGCAGACCAGGATAAAGAAATAGGATTAAAAATCAACTGGAAAAAATTGGGTATAGATCCTGCGAAAGCGAGCATAACGGCACCTGAAATCAAGAATTTCCAACAGGGAAAAACCTTTAATTTAAATGAAAAAATTCCCGTTGCTAAAGGAAAAGGATGGTTATTAATTTTCAAATGAAAGCAAAGCCAGATTTTTTTATAAATGAAAATTAGATCACTTTTCGAATACTAATGNNACTAATGATTCTGTCATGGATCCTGATTTTGAAAATATGTTTCTGATATCTTCGATCATCTTATCCGGACCGCATATATAAAAGTTTTTAGTAAAATCCTGAATGTTTTGTTTAATGAAGCTTTCATTGATATATCTACTTGTATAATCTTTTTTATTTTCTTTAGTAAGAATGAAAATTGCCTGATCAGCCAGCATTTTCTTTAATTCCTTTTCATAAATAATGTCATTCGAGGTCTTATTAGAAAAAAATAATGTGTTACCCATTAATTTATCTTCTTTGCTTAATTGTCTCAGGATAGAAATGAATGGGGTAATTCCGGCTCCCCCAGCAATAAAATATCCGGGTCCTTTGTATTCTATTGCACCCCATACATCACGGATTATGAGTTCGTCCCTGTTTTTAGTTGATGCAACTAATCAGTTACCGCATGATGGTCGCTGTAGCGCTTAATTGTAAATTCCAGGTAATCATCCGTATTTAATGATGTGAATGTAAATGGCCTTATTTCCTCTTTCCAATGCGGTTGATTTATAGAAACATCAGTTGCCTGACCTGGAATAAACTTGTATCCTTTTGGCTTCTCAAATCTGAAGCATTTCACGTCATGGGTCACCTCTTGAATGTCAAGAATTCTTACAATATTTTCCATTTTGTAATATTTATGCAAATATATTAAAACCATTTTGGGCTTAACTCTATCGCCATGCTCCTCGCAATTTTTGCGTGGTAAAGTTTATTATGTCTAAAATAAATTTCCCACTAAGACTAAGAGATCGCAAAGTATAATTTTTAGTTTCCTTCATGCCTATGTGGGGTTTTATGCAGCTTATAATTTACGCATAACCTGAGGTTTTGGAATATTTAATAACTGGTAACTTTTTTTCCTCCTATTTCAATTGTGTTCCTGGTAATATGATTAAAAATGTTTATTATATCAAATTGTCTTTATCACATTTTCAAACAAATTACTCAAAATAATATCCGCCTCGCCTGCCACCCTTATGATTTCATTTATTTCAGCAGGCTGAAGATTATCCGGATCACACTCATCCGTTACAACACTTACGGCCGCACAATTCATCCTGACATGATTGGCTACAATGACTTCAGGAACCGTACTCATTCCTACTAAATCAGCGCCTATGCTTTTTAGATACCTGTATTCGGCCCTTGTTTCAAGATTTGGCCCGGCGACCGCAGCATATATCCCTTTTTTTAAATTNNATGGAAAGTTTATTTGCAACCTCCCTTAATTTTTGATTAAGTGAATTATCATAAGGAGCGCTTAAGTCAACGAATCTATTACCAAAGGCCGGATCGTTCAATCCCCGCAAAGGATTCTCAGGTAATAAATTGATATGATCATCTATCAGAACCAAATCTCCTTTCTTCATATTATTATTAATTCCACCCGCCGCATTACTCAAAAGCAGACTTTTCACGCCAAGTTCTTTCATTACTCTTACCGGGAAAGTTATTTGTTGCATGGAATAACCTTCATAATAATGAAACCGCCCTTGCATCACCAAAACTGTCTTTTTATCCAGGACCCCGTATATTAAATTTCCTTTATGAAATTCAACTGTTGCCGCGGGAAAATAGGGGATAGTGGAATAGGGCATAGATATAGCATTTTCAATCTTGTTTGCCAGGGCACCCAGCCCCGTTCCTAAAATAATGCCAATTGTCGGCTGTTCAATGCCTTTTTGCTTTAAATATTGGGCCGTTTCTTTGATTTTTGCTATTATATCGTTCATAGATTTTGGTTTATTAAAATGACATTTGTTATTGAATGTATATATTTATTTTTAAGAATACGCCAGGCAAACAAGGTGGTTTTATAAGATGAATGTCTTTTTTCTTTTGTTTATATTTTATGATATCAAGTCGAAAGTTTGGTCAATTTGATTGACTGTGGTGCATTGAATTTTTTATTAGTTAACCTAGAATGAAAATAGGGAACAATTTATTTCAGTAATATATAAATTGAAAATTATTTGGTGATTCAAAAATCTGCAAACGTTCTTGTTGAATTATCCCAGCAGTTTTTATATGCAATAAAAATGGGAGTATATGATGATCATTTATTGAACCAACTCAAAAAACTATCTTACCGGAAAAGATGTAGTAATTGGGCCTGCAATAGATGGAGGCTATTATTTATTGGGCATGAATTATTTTATTCCTCAAATATTTGATGAGAAAAACTGGAGTAGTCATACGGTGTTTTCCGACACCAGGAAACAACTGGAAAATTTTCAAATCTCCTATGATGTAATGATAACCCTAAGGGATGTGGACAGGGAAAGCGATTTAGATATTCTTAAGCTGGACCACGACTTCTTCCTGAAAAGGGTTGAATAAATCAGAAAGACTGGATTATAACGGAACCTGAATTACTTCATTCCGCATTAATAGATTATTCCGATCACCATTTAAGTTTGGACATAAAGAAGAGCACTGTCATTTTATTTCAATATGAGCCTTACCCAGATAATAATAACTGTTTAAAGAATCAAGGACCTTGGTAGTATCGGATAAAGGCAGCATAAATGGATGAGCTATTTTGTAAGTGATTGAATCTTCAGTATACATAATTACATATCTGCCATAATTCTTTAACTTTTCCAGCCTTGCCAGGGCGGCCTGCTTATTAGTAGTTTCTTTTACCACTACCTTAAACGTAAATCTATCAGCAGGATTTTTACTGTTATTTTTTAAACTGTCAGCCATTCGGGCACTATCAGCTATTTTCAACACTAAGGCAAGAGAATCATTCTTTTTTGAGTTAACAATGGAATCAGAAATAGGAACAATTGGTTCGTTGGTAGCTGCGTTTTCCGTATTATTTTTCTGAAATGCAAAATGCCATATTGACCAGGCTGCTAAGGCCAATAATACTGCGATTAATATTCCGAATAGCCTCCGGTTATTACGGAGGGGTAGTAAATTCTCCGAATTATTGAATGATATTTCTTCATGTGGCTCTGCACCTTCATCTTCAATTTTGGCTGATGCAACTTCAGGTCTTTGAATTAATGGCCCTGAGATAAAATTAAGTACACCAGAGTTTAATTTTTCGATTGTCCCCAGGTTTTGAATAGTAAAAGGTTTGCCTATATTGAGAAACTGTTTTCCCAGGGCCAAATATGAATCGAGGTCTGCAGAAGCTAAAGGCCTTATCTTATGGGTTTGATCAACAATGAAGCTAATCAGTTCATTGTCTTCCCCGGTTTTGGGATCGTGAGTGAAGGTAATAGCTCCCGGGGGAATGAGAGATGGTTTATCATTTTCAGGATTCTCAGGTATTGTTGGGTCAATTTTAATACTCCCAATTCCCTGAAGAGAAACATGTTTGTATTTTAATAAGTAAAGTACAAGAGCCTGCTCAATTTTCACGGAACCTGGTTTAATGAACACAAACCTACATTTTCTTCAGCGAATTCCAAAAAATGGGTGAACCAATTAATTGATGGATTTTGTTTTCAGGATATTTACAAGGTAAATTTGCAAATGCTTACTGAAGATGAAAAACAATTCTTAGAATACTGGGAGAAAAATAGTGATATAGAAAAAAAACCGCTTAGACAAATCCTGCTGAGTGCACCATTAGGTCTTGTTTTTGCATTACCGATCCTGGTATTGGTTATTTTTCATGGATGGTACAAGAACATGATTTACATTTCCGATTCCCAGCTGATAATAATAATAATCACTGTATTGGGGATTGCTGTCTTTTTTGCAGTAATGCGGGGCAGATTCAGATGGGAAAATAACGAACAACTTTATAAAGAGTTAAAATCAAAAGAAATGAAAGAAAATTTACCGAAATGATATTTTAATAACCCTATTTTTAGGAAAAACAATTTGAATGAAGTTGAAAAAAATATTCTTTATTTTATTATTAGCGTTCATAATTATACAGGGTTGTTTAAAAAAGAATTCAAACAGTTGTGGTTATACGAATTTGAATATTACGGCCGCTTCTGCAGAAATTACCACCTTAAAAGATACTTTGCTTTCCCTTGGCATTACAAATGCAACCCAGGACCCTACAGGTTTTTTTTATGTGATCNNTATCTTACAAAGGGACCTTTTTGAACGGCACCGTATTTGATTCTACTGCCACCGGCAACATAGCAAATATTCAGCTAGGCCAGGTAATTGTTGGTTGGCAAAAATCAGTTCCTCTTTTGAGTAAGGGCGGAGATATTATTGTATTTATTCCACCATCATTAGCATATGGACCTAATCCTGTTACTGATAATTCGGGTAATATTATCATTCCTCCGAATTCATATCTTAAATTCAATATACAGCTGGTAAATATTCAATAATATTTAGAAAACTTGTCAGGCCAAGAGGATTTAAAATAAGGGATTAATTCCTTGTAATAATTTCAATGGCTTACTTCAGTTTCCGTATTGGATTTTTATTTTTCATAGAGATTGCCAAAATTTTCTCTAACAGGTAACGATTTGGTTTTGGTTAACTTTGCTTAATAATTTTAGTAATTGAGTCACGAGGCTATTTCTGTTTTCGATATGTTTAAAATAGGAGTGGGGCCATCAAGCAGCCACACACTTGGCCCGTGGCGTGCGGCAAATCTCTTTTTAAAATCTTTAGAGAACAAGAATTTATTAAATAAAGTGCGCAGGCTGGAAGTCTTATTATATGGTTCGCTTGCTAAAACGGGTAAAGGTCATGGCACAGATATTGCCGTGCAACTTGGCTTGAGCGGTGAGGATCCGGTTACTTTTGATGTGAATAATATTGAATATGCTATAAATGATATTAAGTCCAGGAAAAAAATATTGTTGAATGGGTTGATTGAAATTGATTTTGAACCGGACCAGGATATAAAATTTTTATTTGCTGAATCATTGCCTTACCACCCAAACGCATTAACATTTTTGGCTGCCTTAACCAATGACGAGCATATAGCGGAAACATATTATTCTATTGGCGGCGGATTTGTCCAAAGAGAAGGGGAAATGCTGGAAGATAATACAGCAGTTATTTTACCCTTCCCAATAAATGATGCGCACGATTTGCTGCACTGGTGCATGAAAACGGGGATGAGTATAGGTGAAATTGTGATGGAAAATGAAAATAGCTGGAGGACCGAAGATGAAACCCGGAAAGGAATACTTAACATTTGGGACGTAATGAAAAACTCTATTTATGAAGGATGCCACAGACAGGGAGTTTTACCCGGGGGACTTAATGTAAAAAGGAGAGCTGCAAGCCTGAATAAAAAACTATTAAAAGAAAAGGAATATGATGATTTCGATTCGTGGATTAAGGCGATAAAAGCAGGAGGGTATGATTTTAAATATATTCTTGATTGGGTAAGTTGTTTTGCGCTGGCGGTGAATGAGCAGAATGCAGCCTTTAGTCGCGTTGTTACTGCACCAACGAATGGGGCTGCAGGAGTTATTCCTGCTGTACTGTCTTATTACATAATTTTTTCTGACGGGTTGGATGACGATAAAATCATCCAA
>PKYU01000073.1 GCA_003132765.1 Chitinophagaceae bacterium
AGTAGCTAATCAACCTGAATCTGATAATACTATTTTATACGGACTGCTCACTCTTATATTGGCTGTAATTGGATTTGTTCTTTTACAGGTAAACAGTAATCTTAAAAAACTTACTAATGAAAAGGAGGGTATTGAGACTCCTGCGCCAGTGCCTTTTTATAGAAATAAAGCATATTTGTTGATGGGAATAATAGTACTCTTCTTGTTAGGGGGATATTTTCTTGTTGAGGGAGCCATGGGATTGGGCCGTCATCAGGGTTACCAACCGGTGCAACCTATATATTATTCGCACAAGGTACATGCAGGAACGAATCAAATAAGTTGTTTATATTGCCATAGCGGGGCGCAGGATAGCAAACATTCAAATATTCCCTCTGTAAATGTTTGTATGAATTGTCATATGGCCATAAAAGAATATGCCGGCGATCCAATTATAATGGAAGATGGAAGTATAGTAAATGCGAATGAAGAAATTAAGAAACTTTACCAATATGCAGGTTGGAACCCCGATACTAAAACTTACGACAAACCCGGAAAACCTATCGAATGGGTAAGAATTCATAACCTGCCGGGATTCGTTTATTTTAATCATTCCCAACACGTAAAGGTGGGGCAGGTTCATTGCCAGACTTGCCATGGTGAAATTCAAAAAATGAATGAAGTAAAACAATTTTCAGACTTAAGCATGGGATGGTGTATTAATTGTCACCGTAATTACAATATTCAGTTTAATGACAACCAGGGTCATGGCAACAAATTCTATAGTATCTACGAAAAATTTCATGAGGATATCAAAAATCATAAATACGATAGTGTTACTGTAGAAAAAATCGGAGGAACAGAATGTATGAAGTGCCATTATTGATAATGAGCGGATTTCGAATAAAATTTCAATTCAGAAAAAAATATATTTTCAATTTTTAGAGTAGTAGAATTTTTCAAATAGAAATAAATGAGCGATAAAAAGTATTGGCAAAATTTTGAGGAGCTTAACCAAAACGAAGCAGAGAAAAGTACCCCAAAAAATGAATTCAAACAGGAATTGCCTTTTGAAGATCTTGCCGATGAAAATATTTTCAATGCCAAAACACCTCGTAGGGATTTCCTCAAGTTTATGGGATTTAGTACGGCCGCAGCCGCCCTCGCAGCAAGTTGCGAAATGCCTGTTCGAAAGAGCATACCATTCCTGAATAAACCGGATGATATGCTGCCGGGGATACCTAATTATTATGCTTCCACCTATTTGAATGACGGTGATGCAATACCCGTTGTTGTAAAACAAAGAGAAGGCAGGCCAATTAAGATTGAAGGGAATGAGCTCTCAACCCTTACCAAAGGTGGTACAACAGCACAATGCCAATCATCTGTATTGGATTTGTATGATACTACACGGTTGCGTTTCCCGCTTGCAAACGGAAAAGAATCCACTTTCGAAGCTATTGATAATATGATTGCAGACGGAATGACTGCAGCTTCAGGAAAACCCGTTGTTTTATTAACGACATCAATTACATCCATTACCACCAGGCAAATTATCGGCGAATTTCTTGCAAAATATCCTGGCAGCCGTCACGTACAATATGATGCAATTTCATATAGCGGAATGATTTTAGCTAACCAGGCTTCTTATGGTAAGAAGGCAATACCCGCGTATCATTTTGAAAATGCAAAGGTAATCGTAAGTCTTGGAGCAGATTTCTTGACCACCTGGCTGAGCCCGGTTGTTTTTGCAAATCAGTATGCCTCCACGAGGAGAATTGACGAAGATAGGCCTTCTATGAGCAGGCATTTTCAGTTTGAAAGCCATTACAGCATTACAGGTGCGAATGCAGACGAAAGGTTTTTACATAAACCTTCAGAAACAGGTGCGGTAGCGCTTGCCTTGCTCGGCGCATTAGGTGGAGGAACATCTTCGTCCATCTCAGGAAACGTTGCCGACGGAATTAAAAAGGCAGCTGAAGAGCTATCTGCTAATAAAGGGTCAGCTCTTGTGGTATGCGGTAGCAACGACCCTAATATCCAGCTCATTGTAAATGCTATAAATGAAGCCATTGGTGCTGTCGGAAAAACGATTGACTGGAGCACACCCGTTAACTATCGCCATGGTATAGACGAGGAAATAGTTACTCTCACCAATGATCTTAATTCCGGAAATGTTGCTGCATTATTCGTTTATGGGGCAAATCCGGCTTACAGTTATCATGATGCAGATAAATTTATTGCTGGTGTAAAGAAGTGCCCATTCACTGTTTCTTATAGTGAAAAAATGGACGAAACCACAGAATTATGTAAATACGCTGTTCCATCTCACCATTGGCTTGAATGCTGGGGCGATGCTGAACAACAGGCAGGATATATAAGTGTAATACAACCTATTATACATCCTTTATTTAAAACACGACAGTTTGAGTCTTCTCTTTTAAAACTTACAGGCGAAAAAAATGATTATGAAGCCTATTCNNTAGAAATATTGGATAACAAAATTAGGCAACCTTGAAAATTTTGAAAGATTTCTACAGGATGGAGTAATCGAAAATGAAACATTGAAAACACAAGCTTCGTTTGTTATTACTACTAATTTAACTTCAGCAACTGCTGCAGCCACAGCTACTTCTGATCTTTCAGATTCTTTGTCAGAAAAAGTTATGATTCCAGTCACGAATAATCTTGCAGGGGTTGTGGCATTTACCGGTAATATTTCGGAAGCTGCGTCAAAAATTGGTTCAATTAAAGGCGCAGATATTGAAATGGTTTTGTATGAAAAGGTTTCGATTGGTACAGGTAGCCGTGCAAATAATGCCTGGCTACAGGAATTAAGTGATCCAATTTCCAAAGCAACCTGGGATAATTATGCAATGATTTCTCCACAAATGGGAAAATCATTGTTTGATGTTGATATTTTTAGCAGGAAGGATATGGATAAATATGAAGTTCATCCAAAAAAGCCTGTCATTAAAATTACCTCCAATGGTAAATCGCTGGAATTACCAATATTAATTATTCCCGGAATTCATCCAAATGTAATTGCCGTAGCTGTTGGATATGGAAGGCAAAGCATAGACAAAAGCAGAACTTCTGAATATATTGGTCCTGCAGCAAATGGTTCTGGTGTTAATATTTATCCATTTGCAAATTATAATGGGACCTCAGTTATTTACCACGCCCCGGTGACAGTTGAAAAAACCGGAACTACTTATCCTATCGCACAAACACAGGTTCATCAAATTACAGAGGGATGACCGATAGTAAGAGAAACAACTCTTGCGGCTTTCATTGCCCGGCCCGGCGAAATGAATGAAGAGGTTCAGGGAGAATTAAGCAGGTATGGAGAAGATTATGTAAAAGATGCCACTTTATATCCATATTATGATAAGCCGGGTATCAAATGGGGAATGAGTATTGACCTTAATACATGTATTGGTTGCTCAGCCTGCACCATTGCATGCGTTTCGGAAAATAATATTTCTACGGTTGGAAAGTATGATGTATCACGGTTCCAGGATATGCAGTGGATCAGAATTGACAGGTATTTTACCGGAGACCCGCAGAACCCTGATATAGTTTTCCAACCTATGCTTTGCCAGCATTGTGATAACGCACCTTGTGAAAATNNTGCCCTGTCTCGGCAACAAACCACAGTAGCGAAGGAATCAATCAAATGGTTTATAACCGTTGTATAGGAACAAAATATTGCGCAAATAACTGCCCATATAAGGTGCGCAGGTTTAACTTTGCAGATTATAATGGAGCAGATAGCTTTCCCGATAACCANNGACGCTACAATGGAATTAAACGATGATCTTCCCAGAATGGTTCTGAACCCTGATGTAACGGTTCGTTCAAGAGGGGTTATGGAGAAATGCAGCTTCTGTGTTCAAAGGCTACAGGAAGGTAAATTAAATGCCAAAAAAGAAGATAGTCCGCTTAAAGATTTAGCCGTTAAAACTGCTTGTATGCAAGCCTGCCCGACTAATGCAATTATGTTTGGAAATGTAAATGATAAGGATAGTAAAATTTCTAAATTAAGAACCAGGGAACAAAAGGAACGTAAATTTTATGTCCTTGAAGAATTACATACACTTCCTAATGTGAATTATCTTGAAAAGATTAGAAATACAAATAGAATGGTGGGTTCACCACATACAAAAATAAATTGAAAAAATTGTAAGAACCGATTAATGAATACAATGAATACTTTAAGTTATAAAAAATTACCTGTAGCAAAAGCCAGATAGATTATGTCATTATTAAAATACGAGTCACAACTGCGGGAACCTTTAGTAGAGGGAGATAAAAATTATCACCAGATAACAGAAGAAATCATTGGACCAATAGAAGCTAAGCCTGGTAAGTTATGGTGGATGGGATTTTCCATAGCAGTTTGTCTTTTACTCTTTGGTGTGTATTCTGTTTATCGTGAAGTTGCTTATGGAATCGGACAATGGAACCTGAATCATACTATTGGATGGGGTTGGGATATCACAAACTTTGTTTGGTGGATTGGTATAGGTCACGCGGGAACTTTGATTTCGGCCATCCTTCTATTATTCAGGCAAGGATGGAGAACAGGAGTAAACCGGGCAGCAGAGGCTATGACCATATTTGCTGTTATGTGCGCAGGACAATTTCCAATTTTTCACATGGGACGTGTTTGGGTTGGGTTTTATGTAATGCCATATCCAAATAGCCGCGGACCGCTTTGGCCCAATTTCAACTCAGCCCTTTTATGGGACGTGTTCGCAGTATCAACTTATTTTACAGTTTCATTGTTATTCTGGTATACAGGATTATTACCCGATTTAGCAACTGTAAGAGACAGGGCAAAAACCAAACTAAGAAAAATGTTCTATGGAGTTGCTTCTTTTGGATGGACAGGAAGTACCAAGCACTGGCAGCGCCATGAAAGTCTTTCCCTGGTATTGGCCGGCCTGGCAACTCCTCTTGTATTATCTGTTCACACTATCGTATCTATGGATTTTGCCACTTCTGTAATTCCAGGATGGCATACAACAATATTTCCACCTTATTTTGTTGCCGGAGCCATCTTTTCAGGATTTGCCATGGTGCAATCTCTTTTAATAATAACCAGGAAAGTATTACACCTTGAAGATTATATCACCATTGGCCACATAGAAGCAATGAATAAAGTAATTGTTCTTACAGGATCAATTGTCGGTATCGCATATCTGTCCGAATTATTTATCGCGTGGTATAGCCAGAATCAATATGAGTGGTGGGCATTTCGTCAAAACAGGGTGAATATTTTCAGCCCTTATGGCTGGGCATATTATGGAATGATGTTTTGCAATGTGGTTTCCCCTCAACTTTTTTGGTCAAGAAAATTAAGAAGGAATGTAACATTTACCTTCTTCATGGCTGTACTTGTTAATGTGGGGATGTGGTTTGAACGGTTTGTTATTATTGTCACCTCTATTTATAGGGATTTTATCCCCGCCTCATGGAGCACTTATTACAGCCCTTCTATTTGGGAGATTGGTTTTTACCTTGGTACATTCGGTCTTTTCTTCACCTGTTATTTCCTTTTTGCCAAATATTTCCCGGTTATAGCAGTTGCAGAAATTAAGGCTATTTTAAAAACAAGTGGAGAGAATTATAAAAAGAAAATGACAGAAACCGAAAAAATGGATTCAGAAAAATTTTATTTGGAAGAAGTGGAACATGCGCATTAAAATAGCTTACTCTGCTTTTGAATAAGATTTATGGTTAAAAATTAAAAAAAATACTTTAAAATTTTCCCAATTCACGGGAATCAGGGAGGTATCTATATGAGAAAAAAATTTGTAGTCGGTTGTTTTGAAGATGAAAATGTTTTATTTCCTGCAGTTAAGAATGTTAGAAAAGCAGGGTATAAAATTCATGATGTATATACACCCTTCCCGATTCATGGTCTGGATCATGCAATGGGCTTAAGGGAAACCAGCCTTCATACAATGGGTTTCATTTATGGAATCTNNGGTACAAGTATCGCTGTTGGTGGCATGGGATGGATTTTTACTACCGACTGGCCTTTGAATATTGGAGGTAAACCTCATTTTGCATTGCCTGCATTTATTCCTATTATTTTTGAACTTACTGTATTGCTCTCCGCAGTTGGAATGGTATATACGTTTTGCTGGTTATGCCAGATGATGCCTGGTGTAAAAAAACATCATTTCCACATAAGGGCTACTGACGATCTAATGGTGATGGTAATTGAATGCACCGCAAAAGCAAACGAAACAGAAATTCAAAGTTTTTTGCAAAATAACGGAGCAATAGATATAAGTGTACAGGAGGCAGAAACCGGATGGTGGTTTGGTCGATATGGTAAGGAGCAGAAGCTTTACAGAACCGAAGAAGTGAGGTATTAAATAATGACAGAAACTTAAGTGAATTATTAATAAAGGTTAAATGAAATTGGTTGGCAATTATTTTTGGAGTATGAAAAAAATCAAAATCCTGTTTACGTTAATATTGACGGTTTCACTGGTCACGATATTCCAAAGCTGTGACAGCAAACGCGAACCGGGGAAAACCTACATGCCGGACATGGCTGTCAGCCGGGCTTACCAGGCTTATGCACCAAATGATTTGCAAACAGAAGGTATAAACTATGTTCAGTACCCTGTAGAAGGTACCATAAGAAGAGGCGACTTATTACCGTACACGTTACCAAACGACTCGGCTGGATACAAAATGAGTGCAGACATTAAGGATCCGCTGCCTCCGCTTGATTCAACTCAAATGGCAGAAGCACAAAGGTTATTCAACATAAATTGCGCTATATGTCATGGACCTAAGTTGGATGCCCAGGGTCCGTTGTCTACCGGAGGGAAAATACCCGCTGTCGCAAACTTAACATTAAAGCAATATGTTGAAATGCCTGTTGGGACTATGTTTCATTCCATAACTTATGGGAAAAATAATATGGCAAGCTATGCTTCACAACTTACCCGCGAACAGAGATGGATGGTTATTCAATATGTAAAATCTCAACAGTTGCAACTTAGCGCAGCTGCTGATTCTACAAAACCTGCAGATAGTGGAAGCACAATAATGAAAGATTCTTCAAGGTCAAAAAAATAGAAATCTAATTTTATAAATATTTCTTATAAATGGAAAATCAATATGTAACACCAGCAGTATATAAAAAGTGGTCAGTAGGATTTATCATTGCAGGGTTTCTTACTTTAATATTAGGAGTAGTGTTTTTAAATCCGGCTGCCGGGTCACATGGAGATAATTTAAACAGTACAAGATTTTGGGCCGTTTTATTACAAAATGGTTTATACTGGCTATTCCTTTTAAACACAGCAACTTTTTTTCTCTGTATATGCATACTTGCAATGGCCGGTTGGCAGACTGCCTTTAGAAGGGTTATTGAGGCCCTTTCTTCTGTAGTACCGTTAATGGGTATCCTAACACTGGTAATAATCATGAGCATCGTTTTTGGCCATCGAAGTGATATTTACCCATGGCTTGATAAAGAAATGATGAACCATGATGAAATTCTTAAAGCAAAATCAGGGTTTCTAAATCCCACTTTCTACACTATTGCTACACTTTTATGTATCGGGCTATGGTCATTAGTAAGCAAGAAATTGAGGGATTTTAGCCAGGAATCTGATACCATGGGAACTATGGATTATGAAAATGGTAAAAGATGGATGAACAAAAATATATTCTGGGCAGCCTTTTTTATCATATTGTTTGGTCTTACAGTTGGCTCTACAATCCCCTGGTTGTGGATCATGAGTATTGATGCGCATTGGTTCAGCACTATGTTTTCCTGGTATACCTTTGGAAGCACCTTTGTTTCTGGAATGGCGCTGCTTACTGTATTTGTAATTTACTTTAAGAATCAGGGCCAGCTCGAGTTTGTAACACAGGAGCATTTGCAGGATTTGGGAAAATTTATGTTTGCGTTTTCGATTTTGTGGACATACCTGTGGTTCGATCAGTTTATGCTTATTTGGTATGGAAATGTTCCGGAAGAAACTATTTATTTCAAGTCCAGGTTTCAGGGTATGTACAGTGGCTTATTTTACCTAAATCTTGTTCTAAACTTTGTTTGCCCCTTTTTGATATTTATGAAAAGAGCAGCAAAAAGAAATTACACTATTGTAACTTTCATGTGCATCCTGATTATTTTCGGGCACTGGATCGATTTTTACCTGATGATAATGCCGGGCACTGTAAAAACTAATCCCCATTTAAGCTGGTTTGAGTTTGGTATTCCGCTTGGTTTTATCGGTTTTATTATGTGGGGTGTCAGCAGGTATGCATCAAAGGTGTCAATGACAGCTATGAATGATCCATTTCTTAAAGAAAGCATGGTTCATCATACATAGATATATAGGGATAAATAGAAGAATTATATGAATTTAGAATTTATGAGAATTATAAAATAATCCAAAAGTACCTTTGCATCTTCAGATGAAGAACACACCGGGAAAAATTAAATAATATGATTGAATTTTTATTAATAGCAATAGTAGTGCTTATTTTTCTGGTTATTTTCCAGATTTCAAAGTCAAGTGAATATGTAAGTATATTAAAAGGGGAAGAGAAATCGAGGAAACAGAATAACCGTATAAATGGCTTTTTTATGATAGCCTTCCTGATTGCGGGCCTTATTGGTATTTGGTATTGCAACAAATTATATTATCCCAAAACTCTTTTTCCAGCAGGATCTGCATCTGCTGAAGGCAAGAACATAGATACGATGTTATGGATTACGCTTGGTGTAACCGGCGCAGTATTTTTCGCAACTCAAATTTTATTATTTTGGTTTTCGTTTAAATACCAGCAAAGTGACAAAAGAAAATCTTTATACTTTACACATAGTAATAAACTGGAATTAATTTGGACCGGTATTCCTGCAATAGTATTAACAGTACTGGTTGTCTTTGGTTTGAAGTATTGGTTTAAATTTACTTCTGATGCACCAAAAGGGTCCCAGGTAGTTGAAATAACCGGTCACCAATTTGGTTGGGAGATCCGATACCCGGGAGCAGATGGTGTGCTTGGCAGGAAGAATTACAAACTTACAGATGCAGCAAAAGGCAATCCTCTTGGAGTTGACTGGGGTGATGCTGCCAGCCATGACGATATACATGTGGCAACTACAATGCATGTGGTAGTAAACAAACCAGTGAAACTGGTAATAAATTCCCAGGATGTAATCCATGATGTTGGGCTTCCACAATTTCGTATGAAGATGGATGCTGTGCCCGGCACCCCTACTACGCTGTGGTTCACCCCCATTTATACTACGGCACAGATGAAGGAAAAAACCGGCAATCCTGATTTTGTTTACGAAATAGCCTGCGACCAATTGTGTGGCAGGGGTCACTATACAATGCGGGGGATAATTGTAGTAGAAACTCAGGAAGATTTTGATGCATATATGGCTTCTCAAAAGTCTGAATACTACAAAGCATTTCCTGACCTAGACCCAAGTAAAATTGCTGGTCATGATTCGACCGCAACTAAAACAGTTGCGCAGCGTTTAAAATAATATTTAAGATAATTAATTGAAGCCTTCAGGCCTAATAAAAAATACGATTATGAAAAACGAAGCTGGAGCATTAGAAAAAGAATTGGTGGTGCATGATTTGGGTCATGAAGCCCATACGCATCACCATAAACAGAGTTTTATTACCAAGTACATTTTTAGCCAGGATCACAAGACAATTTCTAAACAATTTCTTATTACTGGAATAATATGGGCTGTAATTGGAGGGTTGTTTTCTGTGATCTTCAGATTGCAATTAGGCTACCCCGATCAAACCTTTCCATTTCTTGAAGATATTCTTGGACATTGGGGTAAAGGCGGAAAAATTGATCAGGAGTTTTATTATGCACTTGTTACTATGCATGGAACCATTCTTGTATTTTTTGTACTTACGGCAGGTTTAAGCGGAACATTTTCAAACTTCCTTATTCCTCTGCAGGTTGGTGCAAGAGACATGGCTTCTCCTTTCTTAAATATGCTCTCCTATTGGTTTTTCTTTTTATCGTCCATAATTATGTTTTCCTCATTATTTGTGCAAACGGGACCCGCAAGCGGCGGCTGGACGATTTATCCGCCATTGAGCGCTTTAGGTAGCGCATCGGACGGAGCGAAGATTGGAATGGATTTGTGGCTTGCGAGCATTGCTATGTTCATTATATCCGTATTGCTGGGTGGGTTGAATTATATTTCCACTATTTTAAATATGAGGACCAAGGGAATGAGCATGACCAGGGTCCCTCTTACTATTTGGGCATTTTTCTTCACTGCAGTTTTGGGCGTTTTATCCTTCCCTGTTTTATTATCTGGAGCTGTTTTATTATTATTTGACAGGCATTTGGGAACAAGTTTCTTCCTTAGCGATATCGTTGTAAATGGAAAAATTCTTCCAAATGAAGGTGGCAGCCCAATCTTATTTCAACACCTGTTTTGGTTTTTAGGTCATCCGGAAGTTTATATTATCGCCTTGCCGGCAATGGGTATTACCTCAGAAGTAATATCTGTCAATTCACGAAAACCAATTTTTGGCTACATGGCCATGGTAGTTTCCCTTTTTGCAATAGCAAGCTTATCATTCATGGTATGGGCTCACCATATGTTTGTAACGGGGTTGAATCCCTTTCTTGGTTCCTTTTTTGTATTGCTCACTTTATTGATAGCAGTACCTTCTGCTATTAAAGTATTCAATTGGTTAACGACTCTTTGGAGAGGAAATATCCATTTTACGCCGGGAATGCTTTTTGCCATTGGCTTCGTTAGCTTATTCATTTCTGGTGGTTTAACGGGTATATGGCTTGGCAATTCTTCTTTGGATATCCATCTTCATGATACCTATTTTGTGATAGCGCATTTCCACTTGGTGATGGGCGTAGCCTCTATGTTTGGAATGTTTGCAGGGATTTATCATTGGTTTCCAAAAATGTTTGGCAGGTACATGAATAACACGCTTGCCTACATTCACTTCTGGGTAACCATTACAGGAGCTTACTTAATCTTCTGGCCCATGCATTATGAAGGATTAGCAGGAATGCCAAGGCGCTATTATGATTTTTCGAATTGGGAATCTTTTAAAATGTTTGCAGGATTGAATGAATTTATAAGTATAGTGGCATTAATAGTTTTTTCGGTACAGCTTCTTTTTATACTTAATTTCTTCCATTCTATTTTCAAAGGCAGAAAGGTTAAAAATCCCAATCCATGGGGATCAAATACTCTGGAATGGACGACTCCAATTAATCCGGGACATGGTAACTGGCCGGGCGAAATTCCGGAAGTTCACCGCTGGGCATACGATTACAGCAAACCCGGTGCTGCCGAAGATTTCATTCCGCAAACGGTTCCGCTTGCTCCGGCNNTACGGCAAGGATGGAAGAGATTTTATTCCCCAAACGGAACCGGTCGGTACTGATGAACAAAGGCATTGATTTTTGTATTGGTATTTGAATAAATTATTAGTCCTGAATTAATTGCCCTGTTTTAGACAGGGCTTTTTAAACAATTTTTATAGATGGATAATGTGGCAACAGGTATTTCAAATTCTACTTCTTTTGCCGTAGCAAGCAAGATGAAAGATTACTTTCAACTCATAAAATTTACACTAAGTTTTATGGTAGTTTTCAGTTGTGTTGTTAGTTACCTGCTGGCACCTCAGGTAAAATTTGACTTGTTTGGCGTTCTTACACTGTTTATTGCCGGCATGTTGATTACTGGTTCTGCCAATGCAATGAACCAGATATTGGAAAAGGATACAGATGCCCTAATGAAGCGAACTGCAGGCCGACCTGTAGCTGCTGGAAGAATGGCGGAAAATAAAGCCTGGGTTTTTGCCATAATTACCGGAATTACCGGAGTATTGATGATGTGGATCCTTTTTAATTGGCAAAGCGCATCTTTGGGGGTTTTGAGTTTATTGTTGTATGCGTTCGCTTATACCCCTCTGAAAAAAGTAAATTCAGTTTCAGTTTTAGTTGGTGCATTTCCGGGAGCATTACCTTGCCTGGTAGGATGGGTGGCAGGCTCTGGTTCATTTGGCCCTGGCGGTTGGATACTTTTTGGTATCCAGTTTTTATGGCAATTTCCACATTTCTGGGCAATCGCCTGGGTTGCGCATAAAGACTATGAAAAGGCAGGATTTAAACTATTGCCCGGAAGAGAAGGGCCAACAAAATTTACTGCGTTACAATCCATCATTTATTCTATGCTGATGATACCTGTTGGGATGTTACCATTTTATTTCCATCTTAGCGGGAGTTTATCATTATGGATATTATTGGGTTGTAATCTTTGCATGGTATTATTGAGTGTGTTACTTTTTATAAAAATGAATGTCAGTTCAGCCCGCAGGGTTATGTTCGGATCTTATTTTTATCTGATGATTGTATTATTGTCTCTTTTGTTTGATAAGTTATGATGAACAGACTTTTAAGAATTAAATAGCATCAATTGATAATTTATGATAGCTGTGATGAAAGAACAAAAAAACAGGATACATCCTTATAAGTTTACTTTATGGATAGGTTTGGCAAGCATCGTGATGATGTTTACCGCGTTTACCAGCGCTTATATAATTAAAAGGAATCTTGCCAATTGGATCACTTTTGAATTACCTACTATATTTTTTTACTCAACTGGTGTAATTCTTCTAAGCAGCCTGACTATCATCAAAAGCCGTAATTATTTCAGGCAGAGGGATATGGTCCAATANNAAATTCATTGGATTTACCCAATTGTGGAACAATGGAATCACATTGACCAGGAATGTATCATTTTCATTCCTGTATATTATCGTTGGCTTACACGCCTTGCATGTTGCAGGCGGAGTAATTGCTATCGCAATAGTTTTGGTAAAGGCCTATAGTATAAAAAGAAAAAGTTATAGCATGATTCCGATTGATATGCTGAATACTTACTGGCATTTTGTGGATCTTTTATGGATATATCTGCTGGTATTTCTGTATCTGATCAGGTAATTATTAGAAAACCAATTTTAAAGGAGATTTGGAAAACAAATGTCAGTCAAAATAGATTGGTAATAAGTATCGAAAGAATAAATAATAATTCAACAATTAATTTATTTTTGTAACAACCTTTTAACGATTAATAAATGGAAACAGCGCTGGCAAGATCTAAAACAAATCTTTGGAGTGGTGGGAAGAGCCCATTCAATGTTAGCTATGGAAAGCTTATGATGTGGTATTTTCTGATGAGTGACTCATTCACCTTCGGAGCATTTCTGATTTCTTATGGATCAATTCGTTTTAGCCTTAACCGTTGGGTAGATCATAATTATGTTTTCAATAAGTTTCCATTTACAGAAGCAAACCTTCCTCTTGCATTTGTAAGCCTGATGACGTTTATTCTTATCTTCAGTTCGGTAACTATGGTTCTTGCAGTTCATGAGGGGCACAAGATGAATCGAAAAGGCGTGGAGAAATGGATGTTGTTAACAATACTTGGCGGCCTTGGATTTTTAAGTTGCCAGGCATGGGAATGGACACATTTGCTTACTCATCAACATAAAGTATTGGTTGATGGAGCTATTCAATATTGGGCAACCACTACAAGCCACAATCCATGGGGCCCTGAAGTAATATTTAATGGCGAATTAGTTAGAACGCCGGGCCCTGTCGCATTTGGTGGCTATTTCTTTGGAATTACCGGTTTTCATGGTTTCCACGTATTCACCGGGGTAATTATAAATACGGTTATGTATATTAAAACAAGGCTAGGGCATTTTCAACAAAGAGGGCATTATGAAATGATTGAGAAGGCGGGATTATATTGGCACTTTGTAGACCTTGTTTGGGTATTTGTATTCCTTTGTTTTTATTTGATCTGATGTTTATAATACAAGGATTTTAAAATTATATTTATTTAGAAATTAATGAATTTTTATGTCTGCAACAACAACCAATGCAATTGAGATCACGCACGATGAAGCCCAGGTAAAAAGAATCTGGAAGGCTTTTTGGATATTGCTCGTACTTACTATTATTGAACTTGGTTTGGGCTTAACTATTTATAATATGGACTTGGGTCCCAACCCAAATCATGTTTTAATATTAGGCATAAAAGGCGTTATATGTATTCTTACGCTTGCAAAAGCATTTTATATTATTTCCATTTTTATGCATTTGGGTGATGAAGTAAGGAGTTTTATCCTTACTCTTGGCATTCCGGCGCTCATCTTTATATGGTTTATTTTTGTATTTATTTATGATGGAAACAGTTTCAGAAACTTAAGAAATACAGATGCAGGAAGCAGGCCTTATATTGAAAAGGTGGAACAACATCCTGCACCTGCAATGAAAGCAGGAGAAAAAAATTGACAGAAGTAATTATCATCTAGTTAAAAATCTTTTAGATTAGCCGTCAGAACTTATCGACGGCTAATTTTGTTTTATAAATATTAAGTGATGAAACCAAAAGCTTTCCTTGCTCTTTTACTTGCAATATTGTTGCCGGTTACAGGCTATCTCCTGGTAGACTATTATAGCAAAACAGCAACACAAATGCCCGGCAGATATTTTTACGACAGTGTCCGGATAGCAGAGAAAAACGGCAAAACAATGTATGATACGGTGTGGCACCATGTTAGTTCGATGGAGTTTGCCAATCAATTTGGAAGAAGGGTTTCTTTGGCTGATTTAAAAGGAAAAATAATTGTCCTCGATTTCTTTTTTACCCGGTGTCCATCTATCTGCCCCAGGCTTGCAAAAGCTATGAAAAGACTGCAGAATTCATTTACTAATAATGATTCCATTGTTCAGTTTGTTTCTATTTCCGTTGACCCGGTGCACGATTCAGTCCCTGAATTGAGAAAATGGGCTGAAAGATTTGATGTTGACCCCGATAGCTGGTGGGTTCTTACTGGTAACAGGGACAGCATCTATCATTTCGCAATTAATGAAATGAAAGCGAATATTGCTGATGTTTCTGTGGATACATCATTTGTTCATACGGAAGATTTTTTCCTGCTTGACAAGGAAAGAATTATCAGGGGCTGGTACAATGGTTTGGATTCAGTTGCCCAAAAGAAACTCGTAAGAGATATTCCTTTATTAATGTTAGAAAAAGACAGAAAAAAAACTTTCATGGAATTTTTTAAAGGATTATGGAAAGATGCATAAGCACTTAAGAAAATGGTATAAAATAATCAAATAATGGATTCCTCTCTGTCAAACAATCGACCTGCACCAGTATTACAACCAAATGATAAAAAAGCCACAATTATTATCTGGACTGTTTCTATAATTGTTTTTATAGCAGTTGCACTTCTTACTAAGGTAAAACTCGAATTAAATTTAGGATTCAACCCTCATATTTTTGCCACATTAAATGCTTTGATCAATTCAATAGTTGCCGTGCTACTGGTAGCGGCCTTAATTGCCGTAAAATCAAAAAGGTTTTTATTACATAAGAAATTAATGATTGCTGCTATTATTCTTTCTTTGCTGTTCCTGGTTTCTTATGTATGTCACCACTTATTGAGTGGTGATACAAAGTATGGTGACCTTAATCATGATGGTATTTTGAGCGCTGATGAAAAAACATTAGCGGGTAATATGAGATATGTATATTATGTTATTCTTGCCACTCACATACCACTTGCAGGAATTATTCTTCCGTTTATTTTATTTACGGCTTATAGGGCGCTCACGGCTGATTATGCAAGGCATAAGAAACGGGCAAGAATTACCTGGCCGATTTGGTTTTATGTTGCCATAACTGGCGTAGCGGTCTATTTAATGATACGACCGTATTATAATTAATGTAAGTCTCAAAAGAATCAGAGCTAAGAAAAGTTTTTGGATAAAGGCTCATGATTCAATTTAAAGCCCCAATTCCTTAAAGGGGTCCCAAAACAATTTTTCAAAATCAACGACGGTATCATTCTCAACTGTTATTTTCTCTTTCTTCAATAACTCCTCCATACGTGTTGGTGAGCCAAAATGTGCTTTACCACTTAGCATGCCGTTTCGGTTTACCACGCGATGCGCCGGCACTTTTGGGCTAACCCCATGTGCTCCATTCATTGCCCATCCTACCATTCTGGCTGAAAGTTTGGTTCCTAAGTAATTTGCAATAGCTCCATAAGAAGTAACTCTTCCTTTGGGAATCTGTCTTACAACACTATAAACATCTTCAAAAAAACTGTACTGCCTCATGATAGAACGTGGTGACTCCTTTGTAGTATTTATTTTTTTATTTTTCTTTCCAATCATTATTTTTTCTTTGTATCAATTTTGTTCTTAATGGTTCGGTTACCTTATCAAACATATAAGGACAGTGCATGCATCCATTGCCACAGCAAAAGCCTCTTTGAAGATGATATTTTTCAGTAAAGACGATAAAGTTAAATTCATTAAAATAAAAATCTATNNATCGTTATTATCCATTCGTTTTTTGTTTTAATATATCATCTAACGCTTTATCATTATCAATTAGTTTTTCAGGAAGGGAAAAACACAGATAAAAGATTTTATTGCTTTCTGCTATATCGAGACTTTCATAATGGGTAATGATTTTCAATTCCGGATAATGATGATTGATGTTATGAATATCCACAAGGTCTGAGATAATTTCCAGGTTGTATAATTCTATAACAATTTTCGTAAAATCATATAAATCAGGAGAATCGGTTTTTAGATGAATTTTGCCTCCCTGCTTTATAAATTTATGGTATAACCTTAGGAAACGCGGATGAGTAAGTCTTTTTTTTGCTTTTGATATTCTTAATTGAGGATCCGGAAAAGTGATCCATATTTCATCTACTTCATTTTTTGAGAAATAGGAGTCAATTTCTTCAATCTGAGTGCGCAGGAAAGCTACATTTTTCAAAGCATGATCCATGGCAAATTTTGCGCCTACCCAGATGCGATTTCCTTTGATATCCACGCCTATAAAATTCTTTTGCTGATACAACCGCGCAAGACCGGTGGTATATTCACCTTTGCCGCAAGCAAGCTCGATGGATATTGGATTTTGATTTTTAAGATAAACATTCCAATTACCTGCCATGCTTTCAGGATATTCCAAAACATTCGAAAATGATTTTATTTCACCGAACCTTTTGAGTTTTTTTTGA
>PKYU01000620.1 GCA_003132765.1 Chitinophagaceae bacterium
GAGCATGGTGCCGGCAATAGTTAGTGTGCTACCTGCAATAAATTTTCTTCTTGATAATTTCATAATAGTATGTTTTTAATTTGAATATATTGTTTAAATAATAATTTCTTTTTAATGATCGGACTGTCTTGCGAAATTGCAGAAAACTAACTTATTTTTTCTTTCATCAAAACCGGATCCCAGTAAATAATTTTCTTTTCAAAATAACTTTTGTTGCAGGCAAGGCAGGGCGCTGCAGCCCTGAATCCAAATACGGCATCTTCCACCACGGGCATCCCTGACCGCACGCTGTTATAAAAATTAATATGATGCTCAAGATCTGCATCGTATCCGGGCGGCGCTTTATAAATAATATCAGGTTTAGTTGGCCTCTCCAGCCCTTCAGGACTGAATTTCTTGTTATATTGTTCTAATAGTCTTTCCTGCATGGCTTTTGGGTAAGTTCCCAAAGCATCCCACCCTCCGATACCCGGAGCTTTCGACATGATGCTATGATGAACCGCCAGGCCCTCGCCATTTATATTAATGGTTCCTTCATCACCTACAAAACGGATCACTTCCGAACCTCCAGTGCCACTTACAAAGTTTACCTGGAGCGTTAGCTGAAAGGCAGGATGCTCCTTCGTTTCAGGATATTGCATGATTCCCGTCATCACATCAGGAACGTTTCTGCCGTCTTTCCAGTAACTCAACTGCCCCGAAGCGAAAATAGTATTCGGGCCTCTTGAATCGGTAATTACATGAGTGCCTGAAAGAAGATGAACAAAAAGATCTCCCGCTACGCCGGTACCAAATTCGCGGTAGTTCCTCCACCAAAAAAACTTTTTGGCGTCATAGGGNNCATACACGATGCTGCTGACCCGTTGACTGCCTACCTGTAATACTTTTTTGCTCTCTTTTTGCGCTTCTATTACCCCGTGTCCTTCACTGATATAATGCACCATAGGTTTTTCGCAATACACATGTTTACCATATTTCAGCGCATCTTTGGTTATCCTTGCATGCCAGTGATCATCCGTAGCTATAATTACTGCATCAATATCTTGTCTTTCTAATATTTTACGATAATCATTGGTAACAAAAAGATCATTTCCATGCACTTCTTTCGCCCTTTCGATCCGCCCTTTATAAAGATCACAAACTGCGACCAAATGAACTCCAGGAACTTTCAAAGTGGTTTCTGTATCATTGTTCCCCATGATACCCATCCCGATAGTTGCCACATTAATCCTGTCGTTGGATGAGATCTTTTTTTCGTAATGTAAAATTCGTTCTTCCATTTTTTCTTCAGCGGCAAGGGAAGCCAATGATCCGGCGCCCAATGCCAATGTGGTACCGGTAATTTGTTTGATAAAATTTCTTCTTGATGCGGGTTGTTTTTTCTTTTGCATGTTTACTTTTTATCCAATGTCATAGGACCGATTTTTCAAGAATAAAAAATGAAAATTTAGCTTTAGTAAAATTAAGATTTCAAAAATGTTATCAATCTTTACAAAAAACCAAACAGCACTTTTAGTGGAGGAAACATAAAGCCTTTCTTCGTTTTCACTCTTCATATCAGCCGGATAAATATACCTTATAATTTATTATGAAGTTCATTTTATAGGGGAAATTCTTTTAAAAAAAAATCAAGGATACTGGTAAGCCGGTCTCGTTCAAATCACAATGAAAATGCTACATAGGCATTTCCTGATTTTGTATTGAGTTTTCCTCCACCGCAGGCAATTACAATATATTCTTTCCCATTAATAGAATAAACTGCAGGTGTCGCAAAGCCCGATGCCGGCAAAGGCGCTTCCCAAAGAAGCTGCCCTGTTCTTTTATTAAAAGCCCTTATTTTTTCATCCCTGGTTGCAGCTATAAAAACCAAACCGCCTGCGGTAACTACAGGCCCTCCGTAATTTTCTGTTCCGGTAGCAGGTATGCCTTTTTCTTTTAACTCAGGATATTCACCTAAAGGTATTTTCCATTCAATCCTGCCCGTGTTTAAATTAAAAGCATTCAACGTGCCCCATGGAGGAGCAATAGCAGGGTAGCCTTCTTTGGATAAAAATTTATGATAGCCGGTTGATTGATAGGGAAGATTTAGAAAGGAGTCTAAAGGTATATTGGACCTGATGAATTTTTTCGAACCTTCTTTTTTATTACCAGTCACAAAGGAAATGATGGCTTCCTTTTCTNNGGGATATTTGCTTGAATGAAGGCATCATTCTTCTTCCCGTTTCTAATAATGTAAGCAACTGGCTGGTATTGTATTTCTTTGATACATTAATTATTGAAGGATAATTCCCCGCTCCTTTTCTATCTTGGCCGTGACAACCCATGCAGGTTGTTCCATATAATCGATGACCGGCTGCCAAATAATTTTCAGGAGCTGAAGATTCAGGTTTTGTAGGAACCATAGTTAGTTCCCATCCCATTTCATTTGCATTATCGTACATCCAGGGGCTTGCAGGGTCCACAGCAGGACCGCCCCATTCCGCTCCTCCGTCAAAACCGGGAAAAATAATCGAGGTTTTTTTGCCGGGCGGTAAAAACATATTGCCATACCGAAAAAATTTCAACCGGTTCAGGATTTCATTCTTTGAAGAATCGGGTAAATATGGATTGATATCATTGGCGGTAATTGTTTGCCTGGCAAAGGGCTGGGAAGATAAGGGTAGAGGTTGTGTAGGAGATAATTTTTCACCAATCAGATCTGTTACTGTTGAAACAGGCACTTCCGTTACCGGGTAAATCGGCTTTCCGGTTGACCTCTCAAATACATATATGTAACCGTATTTTGTTGGCTGAGCAACTACATCTGTTTTTACGCCGTTGTGGCCAATGGTGACAAGAGCCGGAGCAGTCGGCAAATCTTTATCCCAAAGATCATGGTGGACAAATTGAAAATGCCATATAAGCTTGCCCGTTAGTGCATCTATTGCGAGCAAACAATTTGCATAGAGATCATTTCCCTTTCTCATGCCTCCATAAAAATCAAAAGAAGCAGAACCTGTTGGCGCAAATAAGATCCCTCTTTTTTCATCAAGACTGAAACCGGCCCAGCAATTGGCGCCGCCTATATGTTTCCATGCATTGGGATCATCCCATGTTTCATAACCTGCTTCGCCCGGTTGAGGAATAGTATGAAAGATCCATTTAAA
>PKYU01000309.1 GCA_003132765.1 Chitinophagaceae bacterium
CATTAATATCATGTGGACCCTGATTACAGGATTTCTGGTAATGTTTATGCAGGCAGGTTTTGCCATGGTGGAAACCGGTTTTACCCAAAAGAAAAACGTAGCCCATACTATGGCTATGAATTTTATGGTTTATGGAATAGGTGTAATTGGTTTCTGGATTTGCGGTTTTGCATTCATGTTTGGTGGCGGCTTAAACGTCGCAAGTCANNCGAGTTTACCGCCCACCTGTTTGGCCATGATTTTGGTCTCTGGGGCAAAGCAGGATATTTTTTAAACAGTAAGGTTTATGATGTTGGTATTTTCACGTTATTCCTTTTTCAACTTGTATTTATGGATACCACAGCCACAATTCCGACAGGTGGTATGGCTGAAAGATGGAAATTCAAATCATTTATCGTTTATGGCTTTTTCATCTCCATGTTTGTATACCCTCTTTTTGGCAACTGGGTGTGGGGTGGTGGTTGGTTATCTACCTTAGGTACCAACTTTGGCCTTGGACATGGACATGTTGACTTCGCAGGTTCTTCAGTAGTCCACGAGGTAGGAGGAGTTGCAGCTTTGGCAGGTGCTTTGGTAATGAGGCCACGTATTGGAAAATATGGTAAAAATGGCACTGTAAATACAATTCCCGGGCATAATATACCGATGGCGATCATTGGTACATTCATTCTTGCTTTTGGCTGGTTCGGCTTCAACCCCGGATCCACTTTGGCAGGCACTGATCTTCGCACTAGCATTATTGCGGTTAATACCATGCTTGCCAGTGCCAGTGGTGCTTTCGCAGCAGCGTTATACATGAAAGCCAAAACCAAGAAATGGGATCCGGGAATGATGGCCAATGGAATGCTGGCCGGACTGGTTGCCATTACGGCTCCCTGCGCTTTTGTAAATGCAACATCTGCCATTATTATAGGCGCAGTTGCTGGTATTTTGGTGATACTTTCCTATTTCTTCATCGATACAAAATTAAAGATTGATGATCCCGTTGGCGCCTCTTCTGTTCATGGTACATGCGGTTTCTGGGGTGTTCTATCATTAGGATTATTTGCTGACGGCACCTATGGTGATGGATGGAACGGCGTTCCTGGTACTGTGAAAGGATTGTTTTATGGTGATGGCAAACAATTCGTAGCAGAATTAATTGGCGGATTAACATGCTTCGTCTTTGTTTTCGTAGTAATGTATATTTTCTTCAAGTCAATCGCTAAAACATCAATCGGACTCAGGTCATCTGCTGAAGATGAAATGGCTGGTCTTGATATTCCTGAAATGGGAGTACATGGTTATGTAGACTAATAAATTTTCCAAACATGCTGCAGCAATTGCTGCAGCATGTTTCTTACTTATTTATAAAAAATAAATCCGTGAGAAAACTTCTTAAAAGTACGATTAACCCTATAAAACTTATCTTAAATGATAGCAGGTTCACAGGCATTCTGCTTTTAGCCTGTACTGCGATATCATTAATAATGTCCAATTCAGTATACGGAGAATGGTACCGGGGAATCTGGATCCATGATCTTCATTATGGTATGCCTATACAGTTGCCTCATTCGGGATTGAAATGGATTAATGATTTTCTGATGGCAATATTCTTTCTGTTCGCTGGAATGGAAATAAAACGGGAATTGCTGATTGGAGAATTATCAAGTTTCAAAAAAGCCATCCTTCCTTTTGGAGCAGCTTTAGGAGGCATGATCGTCCCGGGCCTTATTTATTCCTCTTTTAATATCAGTACCAATTTTGCCCATGGTTGGGGAATACCTACCGCAACTGATATTGCATTTTCGATCGGTATTGCTTCTTTGTTCGGTAAACGTGTGCCGGCAAGTCTTAAAATATTTTTGATGGCGCTTGCGATTATTGATGACCTCGGCGCTATTGTGGTTATTGCGCTGTTTTATGGAAACCAGATTAAGTGGTTATTTATTTTAGCTGGCGGGTTTATCTACGGGTTACTTTGGTTAGGAAATTATCTTAAAATTAAACAGGGTATTATACAAATAATTCTATCGTTATTATTATGGTACATGATCTTTAATTCAGGTATCGAGGCAAGTATCAGTGGTGTCATGATAGCTTTTACCATTCCGGTAAATTCTTTGCCAAAATTGGAAAATGCTATCCATAAGTTTGTGAATTTTTTTATTCTGCCGCTTTTTGCATTGGCAAATACGGCAATAATGGTTCCGCCCGATATTATAAATTCATTGAAAGATTCGGTAAGTATTGGAATAATGGCTGGTCTCGTTATTGGTAAACCGGTGGGTATTTTTATTTTTAGCAGGGCAATGATTTCTTTGAAGGTTGCCAAATTACCCACTAATACCAATTTAAAGCAGTTGTTGGGCGTTGGATCGCTTGCCGGTATTGGTTTTACTATGTCAATATTTACAACGACACTTGCTTTCCATGAGGAATTATACAGGGATATTGCAAAAATTTCTATACTGGGGAGCCTGGTGTTGTCAATGATATTGAGTTTGGTTTACTTTTTAATCATTGATAAGAAAATAACAAAACCTGTTTTCAAAAAACAGCCATCCTTTTCTCCGGAATTGGTAATGGGTTAAAAAAGATATTGAAACATTTACAACATACGGAATATATTGGTGGTAAATCATTTCCCTTTTGGAAACCGGAACAAAGCTTTTCATCATTATGAAAGGCTTTTTTCGCTAAATAGAAAGACCAGGGTTCAGCGTAACAAATAATNNAGCCACCTTTTGAAGTAATTAGTTATAAATTGAATGGTTCGGATTAAACCTCAAAATTAATATGTCGACTATTTTAATTATTGCATTCATCTTAATCATAGTACTTGCGGTTATTTTTTTAGCATGGAGGGATGATAAAATCGGCGATCTGGAAAAGAGAGTCGAAATGCTGGAGCAGCAGGCAAAAAAGAAAATCGTAAGCAGGCTATTTTTTGTAGAGCTAAAATCAATCAGCAGTGTGTTGGATACGTTGAACAATTGTTTTTACGAAATTGATAAGAATGGTGATTATGATATAGATACCGAATACAGACTCGAAGATGTAACTGATGAATGGTGGGAATCATTATCCAAAGGAGATCTTGACATTGTCAATAAAATGAAGTGATCATAGGTGGACCCATGATCATTTCAAGTTAATTCTTATTAAGATTGCTACGCTGAATTCCTCCCCGCATTGATAATACCAAAGGAGCAGCGCATAGCAAGTTTTTCAAAAATTTCCTTGGCTGGATTGGCCACCATCTNNATAACTGCTGGATGGTAACTAATGGTAAAACGATTTTTTCCCTCATTCCTATTGAAACCTGTTCAACGGGGTATTCTGCCATCAGCTCATTTTTGCCTGACAGCTGAAATAAATATTTTTCGGTAATAATATATTCCTCGTAAATCATGTTCCATATTTCCCCGAATTTTTCATCCTTCGAAAGGTATTCCGTCAGGGGGAAAAAACATTTCTTCATGGCCATTTCGCAGTTATCAATAAGCGTCTTAAAGAATAATGAATTTTGGTAAAGTATTCTTAGCTGGCTTATTTTACCGGCTTTATCCAACTTATGCAAAGCAGAACCAACTCCATAATAACCAGTCACATTTTGTTTTACCTGACTCCAGGCGCCTACAAAAGGAATGGCACGCATATCTTCCAGGCTTATTTTTTTTGATGCCCCCCTCTTCGCTGGCCTGCTGCCAATATTTGTTTCTCCATAAAATTTCAGCGGACTTACCTGGATTAAATAATCCATGAAATCAGGATGATTTTTCAGGGCAGAGTATGCTTTGAAGCTTTCCTCAGCCAATTCCTGGAGCAGGTTATCTTCTTCCTGCTTAAGAGTAATATACCTGCCGGAAAAAAGATCATTGGAAAGTCCGGCATGAATCAATTGCTCTATATTGAATTGAGCAGCTTCGATAGTTCCAAAATTGGAACTTACCGTTTGGCCCTGCACAGTCAACTGAATCTCTTTGCTGGAAATATTCTTCCCCATAGATGCATAAAACTTATGCGTTTTACCACCCCCTCTTGCGGGAGGCCCGCCCCTGCCATCAAAAAAAATCACATTTACGCCATATTCCTTTGAAACAGTAGTAAGCTCCTCCTTGGATTTGTAAATGCTCCAGTTACCCATCAGGTACCCGCCGTCTTTGGTGCCATCTGAAAAGCCAAGCATAATGGTCTGGCAATTATTTCTTTTCTTAAGATGTTCCCTGTAAACTATATTTTCATATAGGTCCCGCACAATATGGGAGGCATTTTTCAGGTCCTCAATAGTTTCAATGAGCGGCACAATATCCACCTTCATTTCATTCTTATCCCACCCGCACAAAATAAATAATCCATAAACCTCCAGCATATTCAAAGCGCTGCTGCAATGGCTAATAATATACCTGTTGCAACCTTGTTCCCCATTATATTCCTGGATCAATTTAATAGCTTTTATGCTTTCAAAAGTATCATTGATAATAGGGTCCTTAAAGTCCCTTTCCCCGAGAACCTGCAAATTATTTGTAAGGATTTCCATTTTGTTTAGTTCGGGTAAACTTTGATAATCCACAGGCAAAATATTTCCCAAAGCAGAAATGGCTTCATAAACTTTCTTATGTATGGAACTATCCTGCCTGATATCGAGTGAAGCAAAATGCAAACCAAATACATGAATTTTATTGATAAGATTATCAACCAGGTGAAGGAACAAACCATTATGCCGGTATATAAGAGTTTCACGGATTTTCTTTAATACATTAAGAATATCTTCCTTTCTTAAGCGAGTACGATTACCGGGAATAAAAATGTTATTGTATAATTGATTTTCAAGGTCCGCCAACAACACATCAACGATTTTGAAAGTCAGCCTTCGTCTCAGCTTACGTATTTCAAGGTAGTAACATTTTATGATGCCGCCTCTTAATGCATCTGCCACCTTCATAGTTATCTCAGTATTCACGAAAGGATTCCCATCTCTGTCGCCGCCCGGCCAGAATCCCATTTTGATCACAGGGTTGTCATCATTTACTGCATCCGGGAATTGATTTTTTAAAAAGGAAATGATTCTGCCGGCCGCTGAGAAAAACACATTTTCAAGATACCAAAGCAGGCTAAGGGCTTCGTCATAAGGCGTTGGTTTCTCTTTTTTGAAAAATGGCGTTTTTCCCAATTGTTGCAAATACATATTTATCTGGGAAGCGTTATTTTCCGAAAGCGATTTCGAAAGATCATTAATGATTCCTAATACAGAGCCGGGATAAAATTGGGTAGGATGTGCGGTCAAAACGAGTTCAACAGAAAAATCTTCCAGCTTTTTTGCAAGGGCTTCGGATTTATTATTTTGAATTACCTCCAACTCCAGTTGCTTCAAGGTACCAGGTCCACCGGTATCATGTACATGAACAAAAGCTGCATCTTCGAGGGCATCAAATAAAACCACTTGTCTTTCTACAAACTGGGTAAAACGAAAGAGCAGGTCAAGTTGATCCGGTTGGGCAGTAAAGGACGTATGCTTTCTAAAAAATTCTTCAATAATTTCTTTTGGACTGAGTTTTTTCTTGTATCCTTCCTCACAAATGCTAAGAAACAAAGACAATAGTATCCCTGTTTTTTCAATACGGTGAAACGGCAGTGAGGTGAAAAGACTATTATATAACTGAAATTTAATGCCAACATAATTATTAAAATGCTGCAAACCCCGGGAAGCCTGATTATCCATAATCTGTCAATTATTATTAATTCAAAAATAATTTTAGCAGCAATCGCATTGAAGCATGAAAATACTCCAAAATTTTCGTTTAAATTTTCACATTAAAGCCAATTATCCTATTTTCGGCCTTAATTATGGCAAACAGCAATCTTTATTCCCAAATTGACGGCAAAGAATCAATTTATTCTATGGATTTATTGATTTTTATTTCCGCCCGAAAGGGTTAATTAATTCCACAAAGCATCCGGCCTCCTGCTTCTGCAAAATATTGTTATTTCAACCTATTGTTCCTTTAACTTAGCAAAAATAGAATATGCAAATCCTAAAATTCGGCGGTACCTCTGTCGCAAATGCCGAAATTATTTCCAATGTGGTTGCCATTACCCGCAAGGTTTTGGAGAAGGAGAAAAATATCGTCATCATTTTATCCGCTCTTGGTGGTGTAACTGATTCCCTGCTTGAAGCGGCTTCATTGGCCTCAAGCGGTGATATTTCCTATAAAGAAAAATTACAATCAATTGAAAAAAGACACCTCGAAACTGTTAAGGAATTAATACCACTCGACCAGCAGAGTAGTATATTAAGTATGGTAAAAAAGCGCTGTAATGAAATTGAAGATACCTGTAACGGCGTTTTTTTATTGAAAGAATTATCGNNACCGCGAACAAGGGATTCTATTATCAGCTATGGTGAGTATTTATCTTCCCAAATATTTTCAGCAAAATTGAAATCGATAGGTATCATCAATTCCTGGGTAGACGCACGGGAACTTATTATTACCAATTCCGATTTTGGTAATGCAGCGGTTGATTTTATAGCTACCAATAAAAATATCATGGACTTTTTTGTAGCTAATACTTCCACAATTTGCATTATTCCAGGCTTCATTGCCAAAGATAAGAACGGGAATACCACCACCCTGGGAAGAGGCGGTTTGGACTATACTGCCGCAATCATAGGTGCAGCATTGAACGCTTCTGTTGTTGAAATCTGGACGGACGTTTCAGGAATGATGACGGCGGATCCAAGATTGGTTTCCAATGCAAAAATAATTGGGCAGATATCCTACCAGGAGGCTATGGAATTATCCCATTTTGGTGCGAAGGTTATTTACCCACCAACGATTCAACCTTTGATGAATAAAGGCATCCCGGTTTGGATAAAAAATACTTTCAAACCTTCCGACGCAGGAACCTGCATACATAATGTCATCGGGCAGGATGGCAATACAATCCGGGGAATATCGAGCATTAAT
>PKYU01000601.1 GCA_003132765.1 Chitinophagaceae bacterium
GAAAATTCAACATACAGAACAAAGAAATTCCAGGTTTTCAGGAATTAACCTGGTTCAATAGGCCTTGAACCTCAGGCTAAGAATAATAAATGACCCCGCTTTCATCACTCAATAAATATTTCTGGAAATACAAATGGCATTTCTTCCTGGGAATGGTTTTTATCATTTTATCCAATTATTTCAGAATACTTACCCCGCAGGTTACAAAATATGTATTAAATACGGTGGAAATCAGTTTAAAAAAGGAGCGTAGTCCTGCTGATTCTGTAATCCGGACAAATTATGATCCCCTTGTTAAGGTATTTGTCCGCAGGATGGTTAAGGAGGATAGTTCTTTCAAAACAAAGATTCTGTATTCCGGAATCATACTTTTGATCCTGGCATTGATCAGTGGTTTTTTTATGTTTCTGATGCGCCAAACCATTATTGTAATGAGCCGCCATATAGAATATGGTCAGAAAAATGAAATATTCAATCATTACCAAAGTCTGGATACTCATTTTTATAAGACCCATAATACCGGTGACCTGATGAATCGTATCTCGGAAGATGTCAGCAGGGTTAGAATGTATACGGGGCCAGCGATTATGTACCTTATCAACCTGGCTGCTACAATAGGGTTTTCGGTAACGTATATGTATAATGAAAATAAGGAGCTTACATTTTATGTTTTGTCTCCATTACCTATCCTGGCAATAACTATCTATTATGTAAATACAATCATCAACAGGAAAAGTGATAAAATACAATCCTTGCTTTCAGATCTTACAACAAATGCGCAGGAATCTTATTCCGGAATCAGGGTTATCAAATCTTTTGTTCAGGAGAAAGCAATGCTTGGATTTTTTGAAAAAAATAGCGAGCTGTATCGCCGGAACGCAATTTCGTTAGCCAAAACTGAAGCGATTTATTTTCCATCCATGGGACTGATGATAGGAATCAGCACATTGCTTACCATATTTATCGGTGGCTTGTATGTAATTAACGGTACTATTAACATTGGAGTTATTGGGGAATTTGTTATGTACATTCTTATGCTAACCTTCCCAGTGATGGCCATAGGTTGGACGGCCAGTATGATTCAAAGGGCAGCCACCTCCCAGAGACGGATAAACGAATTCTTACATACAAATCCTTCCATTCAAAATAGCAGGGATCCGGAAAAAATTGAATTGAAAGGAGATATTGAATTGAGGAATGTAGATTTTAAATATCCTCATACCGGAATTCATGCAATTAAGAATTTCAGTTTGAATATCAAGAAAGGGCAGAAGGTCGCTATAATTGGAAAAACGGGATCCGGGAAGTCCACAATTGCTCAGCTTCTCTTAAGGATGTATGACCCACAAAAGGGTACTATTTTGTATGACGGTGTTGATATCAGGAGGATTGAGCTGAAATCATTACGTTCCCAAATCAGTTATGTACCCCAGGATGTTTTTTTATTCAGTGATACAGTNNCTACAGGAGCCGGATAAGGCTCGGATATATGGCGCTGCTGCCAATGCAGCAGTTGACGGGGAAATTGAGAGTTTTCCCCTTGCATATGAAACCATGATAGGAGAAAGAGGAGTAACACTTAGCGGTGGCCAAAAGCAAAGAATTTCTATAGCAAGGGCATTAATAAAAGATCACCAGGTGGTGATATTCGATGATTGCCTCAGCGCTGTAGATGCCAGAACGGAAAATGATATCATTTCCCGGCTTCATAATTTCCTGCATTCAAAAACTGCTATAATCATTACTCATCGAATTTTTTCTCTTTTCAATTTTGACAAAATAATTGTTTTACGTGATGGGGCAATTGCTGAAGAAGGAACGCATCGGGAATTGCTTGAACTGGGGGGATTATATGCTTCAATGTATTTCACGCAGCAGCAGCAGGAAAAGGATAAGGCATCGTGAATCAGTTTACTTCTATTATTTTGCCAATTGAAAAACAATTTTATCTTTGTCTCATAAGAAAGTTTTTTCATCTAAAATAAATTCACAAAAGTGTGNNAATGACAAAAAAATGGAAAGTGTTTACAGCCAAAGAATCAGGGCCGGAAAGCGGAGAACCTATTTCTTTGATGTAAGAGAGACACGGGGAAATGATTATTATTTAACGATTACCGAAAGCCGTAAAAAATTTAATGAAGACGGATACGACCGGCATAAAATTTTTCTGTACAAGGAAGATTTTAATAAGTTTTTGAAAGGCATGACAGAGGCGATTGATTTTGTAAAGACGGAATTGATGCCGGATTTCGACTTTGATGCCTTTAACCACGAAAACAACGAAAATTACGAGGGTAATAATCCTGAGGTGAAGAAAGAAGAAGAAGTGAAAAAAGCGCCACCTGAAGCAGAAGAAATAAAGGCAATGGTAAATACAGCGCCTGAGATTGTTCCCGAAACCGAGAAAGAACCTGAAGAAACTCAGCAACCTTCATCGCCTTCTTCACTTCATGATGAAGAAGTAGATAAGTGGTAAAAATATTATTTGAATTGTTGAAACCTCTCTATCAGGGAGGTTTTTTTATTTCTTCAATTCGAAGTTCTACCTGAGATAAAGATTGCGTCACTTTAAGATATAATGCAATTGCTACAAATCTAATATTTGACCATACAGGTATCAAAAAAAATCATTGCCTCAATTTCTTAAATGTATTTATCAATCCATTAGTTGAGGAATCATGGCTCGTAACTTCCGATTCATCCTGTAATTCNNTAGCTCTACACCCCACTGGTCGAAGCTGAAAATATTCCAAATGATTCCCTGTACGAAAATCTTATGTTCATAAAGAGCAATCATTTTGCCTAAAGTAGCCGGGGTTATTTCCGAGATAAGAAATGAATTAGTTGGTTTATTGCCAGAGAATTCCTTAAATGGAACCAAACGCATCGATACCTTTTCATCCAGAAGTTCCTCCTTTGTCTTACCATTCATAAGCGCTTCCGTCTGCGCAAAGAAGTTGGATAATAATATCCGGTGATGTTCACCCATTGGATTGTGAGAAATTGCCGGAGCTATAAAATCGCAGGGAATTAATAAAGTCCCCTGGTGTATCAGTTGGTAAAAAGCATGTTGGCCATTAGTTCCAGGCTCGCCCCAAATTACCGGGCCGGTAGCATAATTCACAAAGTTCCCATTTCGGTCAGCATGTTTTCCATTGCTTTCCATATTGCCTTGCTGGAAATAAGCAGGAAAACGATGCATGTATTGATCGTATGGAAGAATGGCTTCAGACTGGGCGCCAAAGAAATTGATATACCATATACTGATCAGGGCCATCAGGACCGGAATATTTTTTTCAAAAGAAGTTTCCTGGAATTGCTTATCTATTTCGTAGCCACCTTTCAGAAGTAATTCAAAATTTTCATATCCTATTGTTAGGGCAATTGAAAGACCTATTGCACTCCAAAGGCTATAGCGGCCTCCAACCCAATCCCAGAAAACAAACATATTTTCCTTATCGATGCCAAAGGCTTCCACATCTTTTTGATTGGTGCTTATTGCAACGAAATGTTTTGCAACAGCCTTTTCATCGGGTGCAGTTTTCATGAACCAATCTCTGGCAGAGTTTGCATTGGTCATGGTTTCCTGCGTTGTGAAAGTCTTGGAGGCTATTAAGAAGATCGTTTCATCAGGGGTAATTTTTTTCAATACTTCGGCCAGGTCAGTACCATCAATATTGCTTACAAAATAGGTCTCAATC
>PKYU01000197.1 GCA_003132765.1 Chitinophagaceae bacterium
AATTCCTACTTGGCCAGATGCAGGTCGCTTTTGGGATCTTGTGCATAAATACAAAGTAAATATTCTGTATACCGCCCCCACAGCTATCAGGAGCTTAATGAGCTATGGTTTGGCGCCTTTGGAAGGCAAAAATCTGTCATCCTTAAGAATATTAGGAACTGTAGGCGAGCCTATTAATGAAGAAGCCTGGCGGTGGTATGATGAAAATATCGGAAAAAATAAATGCCCAATTGTGGATACCTGGTGGCAGACCGAAANNGTTGGGCCACTTTACCAATGCCCGGCGTTCAACCTGTTCTGGTTGATGATCGTGGAAAGGAAGTTACAGAACCAGATGAGCATGGTTTACTGAAAGGTAATCTCTGCATAAAAGCGCCGTGGCCGGGAATATTAAGAACAACTTACGGCGATCATGAGCGTTGCAAAAAGAATTATTTCTCAGCTTATGAAAATTTATATTTCACAGGTGATGGCGCATTAAAGGATAAAGAAGGCAATTACCGGATAACGGGAAGGGTAGACGATGTATTGAATGTAAGTGGACATCGCATCGGTACTGCAGAAGTGGAAAATGCTATTAATATGCATGCCAGTGTTGTGGAAAGTGCGGTAGTTGGTTACCACCACGATATTAAAGGGCAGGGCATTTATGCATTTGTTATTACCGAGAAAAAACATCCCGAAGATGAACTGGCTAAACAGGACATTTTGGAAACAGTTGCCAGGATTATCGGGCCAATAGCCAAACCGGATAAAATTCAATTTGTGAACGGCCTTCCCAAAACAAGAAGTGGCAAAATAATGCGGCGTATTCTGAGAAAAATTGCCGAAGGCGAAACAGAAAACTTAGGGGATATAACGACCTTGCTTGATCCGGCTATTGTAGATGAGATAAAGGAAAATAAAATTTAATTTACATTACTACTAGATCTATGAAAAAATTCCTGAAAATAATCCTCTGGACAATCTTCATCTTTTTTATACTTATTAATTTTATAAGCGCTACTAATGCTTATAAATTCACCCATTTCTATGATCCGGGAGAGGTAGTAATTAAACCTGAAAATAAAAAATCATCATGGGACCACATCAGCGATATCATTTTTGGTAAAGATTATATTAAGAAAAAAAATGTTGCACTTCCTGATTCTTTTTCAAAGGTAATTTTTACAACAAAGGATAATATAAAATTAGAAGGTTGGTATAGCGCCGCCAATAATGCCAACGGCTCAGTTGCATTATTTCATGGATATGGTGAAAATAAAAGTGATGTATTGAGGGAAGCGAGATCCTTTCTGAATATGGGCTATAACGTGTTACTCCTTGATTTCAGAGGACAGGGCAGCAGCGGGGGCAATACATGTACTATTGGTTATAAAGAAGCAGAAGATGTACAGCTTGCTTATAATTTTTTAAAAAATAAAGGAGAGAAAAATATTGTACTCTGGGGAATATCAATGGGAGCTGCCACCATTGCTCACTCTATAGAAGAATATCATCTTCAACCTTCAAAAGTAATTTTAGAAATGCTCTTTGCCACCATGGAAAATGCGGTGGAAGGGCAGGTAAGATTAATGCATTTACCAGAAGATCCTATATCAACTTTTCTCACTTTTTGGGGAGGAATAGAACATGGATTCTGGGCATTTAATATGAAACCTGATGAATATGTAAAGGAGATTCATTGCCCTGTATTGATGGNNGGGTTACCCGAAAAGAAAGGCAAGAGGTGTATGATAATCTTAATCAACCCAAGCAATTGGTTATTTATAACAACAGCGGCCATGAATCTCTTTGCAAGAAAGAACCTTTGAAATGGCTCGCCAGCGTGTCTGCATTCCTTACCAATTAACGAATGCATCCTAAAGATCTTTTCTTAGACGATTACAATTATTCTCTTCCGGAAGAAAAAATTGCTTTTTTCCCTTTGGAAGAAAGAGATCAATCAAGATTACTGGTATATAAAAATGGGAGAATTGAAGAAGATATTTATCTGCATATTGCCGGCCATTTACCCGGAAATTGTTTCCTTGTTTTTAATGATACCAAAGTTATCAATGCAAGAATTTTATTTACAAAGTCTACCGGGGCAGTTATAGAAATTTTTTGCCTGGAACCTTATGAAGCTATAAAAGATTATGCTGTTGTTTTGCAGAAAAAAAAATCCATACAATGGAAATGCATGATCGGTGGTGCGGGAAAATGGAAACAAAAATATTTGGAAAAACAATTTGCGATCGGTAAAGAAGAAGTAACCTTACGAGCCCAATTAATTGAAAAGTTGAGTGATGCGTATGTAGCTGAGTTTAGCTGGAACCCCGGCGAATATTCATTTGCAGAAATAATAGAAATTGCAGGGAAAACACCATTACCGCCCTATATAAAAAGAGATGCGGCCGAAAGCGATGCGGAAAGTTACCAGACTATTTATTCCAAATATGAAGGTTCGGTAGCGGCTCCTACTGCAGGATTGCATTTTACTGATAGAATTTTCTCATCGCTGAAAGAAAAAAATATTACTACCGGTTTTGTAACGCTTCATGTTGGAGCAGGCACTTTTAAGCCAGTGAAAAGTGAAAGAATGGAAGGCCATGAAATGCATGCAGAATGGATTGATGTTTCAACCGGTTTTATTGAAAACCTTATTAATAATATTTCCAACGGAATCTATTGTGTAGGAACCACTTCAGTAAGAACTGTCGAAAGCCTTTACTGGATGGGTATTAAAGCAATACTACATCCGGAGATAACAATCGAAGAGCTTGAATTAAAACAATGGGAAGTGTATGAAGAGGATTTGGTTCATAACAAGTTTTCTGCCAAGGAAGCTTTAACATCTTTATTAGATTTTCTTCAACGAAAGAAAACGAATAAGCTTTTTACTAAAACACAGATCATTATTGCTCCCGGATATCAATTCAAAATTGTAAATGGAATGATCACCAATTTTCATCAGCCTAAATCAACTTTACTATTATTGGTGGCAGCAATGACAGGAGAGAATTGGAGAGAAATTTACAATTATGCCATGAACCACAATTTTAGGTTTTTAAGCTATGGGGATGGTTGTTTGATTTTAAAAGAGCAGGCTCATAGATTGTGAGAATCTTATTATTCCTCAATGATAACTGGCGTACCCACCGGAATGTAGCTATATAAATCTTTAGCTTTAGTATATTTTAATGAGATGCACCCATCTGTCCAGTTTTGATAATAGTCAACAGTCCATTCTTCCTGCGGCCTGGTGGCGTGAATCGCGATACCTCCTCCGATTTTGGCATTTCTGGGAATAAGACCTTCTGCCTTCCTTTCTTTAAATTTTTCAAGGCATTCCGCATTTGGATAATCCAAGAGGAGTTCAAAGCCCCATTGCGGATGAATTTTTTTGAGAATTACTTTAAACTTTCCATCAGGAGTTCTCTTATCACCCTCCATATATTTATCGCGGCGATCACTGCTGCCAAAGACGCATGGGTAAGTTGCATACCATCCCTGGTCATCATACACTTTTAGTTCATAATCCTTTTTGGAAATGATAATGTAATAGGGATTGTCAACATAATTCGATCGGATATTTCTCTTCGCTGCTTCGAGAGGCGCATTGGTGCTGGGAGTATTCCTATTTCCAGGAATCAGAGAAATAAATAATACCCCAATTAGTAAAGCAGAAAAGAAAATGGAGATGCGGTTATTCATATTAGGCAAAGCTTCATGCAATTTATATAAAACGTGATTTTGTGGTAAATTATTTTACACAATTGTCTTTGATTTAACTTTTTATGAACATGAAACAAATATTAAGGAGCTTTGTTTTTTTTTGCGATTTACTTTCAGACAAATTTTTTGAGTTAAATTTATGAGTGAATAAAACCCTGCGTTCCACATTCCAGCTACTGAGGTTCCATTTTTCTTTCTTTTTGATGCCCGTTTATTTTTTTGCTTTAGGCCAGGTAAATCAGATAAATTGGTATCATGCAGCTATTATTTTTTTGATCCTGCATTTTTTAGCTTACCCAGCCAGCAATGGTTATAATAGTTATATGGACAGGGATGAATCCTCAATTGGCGGAATAAAAGAACCTATGCAGCCAACCAAACAATTGTTTTTTATCACTGGCTTCATGGATATTTTGGCTATATGCATGAGTTTTTTTGTAAGCTGGGTATTTTCCTTTGGCATAGTACTGTACATATTGGCTTCCAGGGCTTATAGCTACCGGAAAATCCGGCTGAAAAAATACCCTATAGCGGGGTACTTGACTGTAGTAATTTTCCAGGGAGCTGTCACTTTTTTCCTGGTATACCATGGATCAGAAAATAACCAAACTACTCAAATACCCGTCATTTCTTTAATTGCTTCAAGCCTCCTGATAGGCGGATTTTACCCGCTAACTCAAATTTACCAGCATGAAGAGGATTTGAAAGACGGCGTTCAAACACTTAGTTACAAACTTGGGTATAGAGGAACGTTCATTTTTACAGGGATTTTATATGCGCTTGCTTTTTGCTTTTTGGGATTACAATTTTTCCTGAATCTTGACCAAAAAAGCTTTTTCATCTTACAAGCCTTTATGCTTCCAGTGCTTGTTTATTACGTAATATGGTTCAGGAAAGTTCAGAAAAATAAAAAAGAAGCTAATTTTAAGAACACAATGCGAATGAATTTGTTAGCATCTATATGTTCAAATCTTGGATTTATTACAATTATAATATTTCACTTTTTTGAGTAAAATTATTTCAATAGCTACTTCGGTACCGGCATATCGTCATAGACAAAAGGACATTCTAACCTTCATGCAAAGGGTTTACGCCATGAAAGAGACAGATAAGCGTAAACTAAAATATTTATACAATCAAAGTGGCATTGAATCAAGATATTCAGTATTACCGGACTATAGCTTAAATGCAGAAAACTGGCAATTTTATCCGGCCTCCGAAAACCTGGAACCCTTTCCTGACCTTGAGATGAGAATGAAATGGTTTAATAATTCAGCACCTGCTCTCACCGTTGATGCAATTAAAAAATGTATTGGCAAAAAAATATTAAAAAATGATATCACGCACTTAATCANNCTGTACAGGGATGAGCGCGCCCGGCCTTGATTTACAGGTTATGGAAGAAATGGATTTACCTTCAAATATTTTCAGAACGTCGATAAATTTTATGGGTTGTTATGCAGCTATTCATGGTTTAAAATTAGCAGAAGCTTTTTGTGCGAATGATAGAAATGCCAAAGTGATGGTTGTTTGTACTGAACTTTGTACCCTGCACTTCCAAAAGGAAAGTTCTATAGATAATGTTGCCTCGGGTCTTTTGTTCGGTGATGGAGCTGCAGCATTATTAATTGCTCACGATGATGATCCTGAAGAGGGATTAAGAATCAAAAAATTTTACAGCCAAGTTTCCTTTAAAGGTAAAAAGGATATGAGTTGGGAACNNTGTACCTGAACTTATTGAGCAGGATTTCAATCAACTTTTAGGAAATGCATTGCAGCATGCAAATCTCACTAAAGAGGAAATTTCCCATTGGTGCATTCACCCTGGCGGCAAAAGAATTCTTTCAGCTGTTGAAAAAAGTATTGATATATCTGCCAAAGACCTGGTTCATTCATATAATGTATTAAAGAACTATGGAAACATGTCCTCACCAACAGTTTTATTTGTTTTGAAGGAAATTATGGATTCAATCGAAAAGGACAAGGACCAAAAAGTAAATATTTTCGGCGCAGCATTTGGCCCTGGATTAACGTTAGAGACATTCATTTTATCTGATGATTAATTTTCATTATCGTTCATCCGGAAAAGAATTACTTGATGGAGTGGGAATTCCGTTTGAGGATATTGCATTGAACTTGAAAGAACTGAATTTTATTAATTCAAATCTTGGCGGTCATACAATTACTATTAGCGGATTTAAAGCGCTTGCTTGTAAAAAGAAAAATATTTCAGTTTGCGAAATAGGTTGCGGTGGAGGCGATAATCTTAAGGCTATTTCGTCATATTGTAATAAAAATAAAATTAAGGCTGCTTTTACTGGTATTGACATCAATTCGGATTGTATTGATTTTGCAAGTAGAAGTTGGAATGGGGGGCATGTAAATTTTATTGTTTCGGATTACAGGTTAATACAATTTGGGATGAATAAGCCCGATATTATTTACTCTTCACTTTTTTGTCATCATTTTAATGAGGAGGAACTTGCGGAAATGGTTCAATGGATGCAGTATAATGCAAGCATTGGTTTTTTTATTAATGATTTACACCGCCATCCGGTGGCATATTATTTTATCAGGTTTATGACAAATTTTTTTTCTAAATCATACCTTGTAAAAAACGATGCTCCTCTCTCTGTTTTGAGAGGCTTTCGCAGAAATGAATGGGAAGAAATATTCAGAAAAGCGGGCATCAGCAAATATCGTATTCGGTGGAAATGGGCTTTCAGGTACCTGGTAATTGTCCACGCTTTGACTGGAAGACGAAGTTGATCAGAAAAAAATAGGATGCCTTATTTAAAGTAAAGTTTGAATTTTATTTATGGAAACAGTTAGCCGCAATTCTGAAAAGGAATATTCCGGGTGGGAAGTTGCAATTATAGGTGGTGGACTTGCAGGCCTTTCGCTTTCAATTTTATTAGCCAAAAAAGGTTATAGGGTAATCTTATTTGAAAAAGAAAAATATCCCTTTCACAGAGTATGCGGAGAATACATAAGCCTTGAAAGTTGGAATTTTCTCTTGAATCTCGGACTCGACCTGGATAGCTTTGACCTGCCTATTATAAAAAAATTAATGGTTTCCTCTCCATCCGGAAATTTGATTAAAGCAAACCTTGACTTTGGGGGATTTGGGATCAGCCGCTATTTTATCGATAATGAATTGAAGAAAATTGCAGTTAAAAATGGAGTATGCCTAATGGAAGGGACTAAGGTGAATGAGGTAATTTTTAAGGATGAATTATTTACTATATCATATAATGGAGGGAAAGTTGAATGCCTGATAACTTCCGGTAGTTTTGGAAAGCGGAGTAACCTTGACGTAAAATGGTCTAGAAACTTTCTTAAAAAAAGGCTTGGGAAGCTTAATAATTATATTGGCGTAAAGTACCACATTAGGGCTTCTTTTCCGAAAGATACAATAGCCTTGCATAATTTTAAGAATGGATATTGCGGTATATCGGCGATTGAAGGAGGCGCTTATTGCCTCTGCTACTTAACTACGGCTCAAAACCTGATTGAAAATAATAATTCCATAACAAAAATGGAAGAAAGGATTTTATTCAGGAATCCCTTTTTGAAAGAAATTTTTTCTCATTCAGAATTTCTATTCACCCAACCAGTTACCATTTCTCAAATTAGTTTTGATAAGAAAACACAGGTTGAAAATCATGTGCTCATGACAGGTGATTCAGCCGGAATGATTACACCATTATGCGGAAACGGAATGAGTATGGCCCTTCATTCCTCAAAGATAGCTTTCGAAGCCATAAACCTATTCCTGAGTGGTAACATTTCAAGAGCAGAGATGGAAGAAAAATACAGGCACCAATGGAAAAGCCATTTTATTGGAAGGTTGAGGGCCGGACGAATGATTCAGCATCTCTTTGGCAAAGAAGACTTGACAAATTTCTTTATAAAAGCAATCGGCCATTTCCCTCCTGTTCTAAACCGGCTTATTAAAGCCACTCATGGCAAGGAGTTTGAGTAATTTTGTGATTTTGTGATGCATCATTCAATTATATTATTTGACGGCGTTTGCAACCTCTGTAACTGGTCTGTGCAATTCGTAATAAGGCATGACCCTAATAAGGAATTCTTATTCGCTTCTTTGCAGTCAGATAAAGCAAAGAAATTATTAGCTGAATATACAATCGATACGAATGAAATAAATTCCTTCATTCTTCTTGAAAATGGAAAAATATATACCAGGTCAACCGGGGCACTAAGGGTTTTAAAACAATTAAAAGGATGGTCGGTCTTATTTTATTGTTTCATTCTTGTACCAAAATTCATCAGGGATGGAGTTTACAATTTGATTGCAAAGAAAAGGTACAAGCTGTTTGGAAGAAAAGATGAATGCATGGTTCCTTCCCCTGAAATAAGCTCCAGATTCCTGAATTAATAATTTTTATAATGAATAAAAAAACACTCGTACTTGGAGCCTCTGATCATTCTTACCGCTACAGCTTTCTTGCCATTCAGGCACTTGAATCCAAAGGGCATGATGTGGTGGCAATAGGTAAACGAACCGGTCATGTAGGAAAGGTAACCATTGAAACCAATCAAAAAGAGATTAAGGATTTGGATACAGTTTCTCTTTACCTGAATCCAGGCAATCAAAAGCTTTATTACAAGTACATAATTTCTCTTCTGCCGAAGCGCATAATCTTTAATCCGGGCGCAGAAAATGAAGAACTTGCCGCTTTGGCATTGCAACATGGAATCGAAACGAAAAATGCTTGCACGTTGGTAATGCTAACCACAGGATTGTATTAATACGTCTTTTTTGCCGCACTTTTTCTATAATTCTTATTTTTTAGACAGAATAAGATAATTTTTTGTAATGGAAGGCGTTTATCAGTTATGTGATTCTTAATTGAAAAAGAATCTGCTAATTATGAAAATCTTGCCAAAAATTCTGGTCTTATTCCTGTTACAAGCTATTTTTTCCAGCGCAAAAGCCCAGGTAGTTACTTCTTCCAGACCCGAATTATTCAGTAACTGTTCAGCAAAAATACAGGCACCGGTAATGGAGCTTGAAAGAGTCTTTACGGTTTTGGGAGGGTCTGAAATAGAATTGAATTTTGGAAATAAATTTTCATTCATCGGTACAGTTATTTCATCGCTGAAACGTTATAAAAACCTTTCCAGCGTCCTGGTAAAATCATCCATATTTAATAATACACTTCTTTCAATTTCAAAACGAACAAATCCCGATAATACCATCACTTATGTAGCACACATTATTAATGATAAATATGCAGATGGATACCAACTAAAACAAGATAGCTCCGGTAATTATTATTTCACTAAAATTAAAACCACTGATCTGATACAGGATTATTAATAATCCAAATACCTGCAATTTCCGGCAATATCTGCCTGAATCACAACCCATGAAGAAAAACCTAACGATATTAATTCTGCTTATTTCCTTTTTTTCCCCAAAGGTTTTTGCGTTTCCTTTATTGAGTAGTTTTCCTTCAGCTAAGGCCACTATCTTTCTTGACTTTGATGGCGAATACGTAANNGATCAAATTATAGAAATATTTAACCGCGTTTCAGAAGACTATCGGCCTTTTAACATAAATATTACTACAGATTCTATAGTATTCTTAGCTGCGCCGCTCACACAGAGAATCCGGATAATTATTACACCAACCAGTGGCTGGTACACTGGGGTGGGGGGTGTGGCGTATACGGGTTCATTTACCTGGGGTGATGATACACCTGGTTTCGTTTTTCCGGATCGGTTGGGGCCCAATAATGCAAAAATGGTGGCAGAATGTTGTACTCATGAAAGTGGACATACTGTTGGCCTGGTGCATCAATCAACATATGATAGCACTTGCTCATTAGTAGCTATATATAATATAGGAACCGGGTCTGGGCAAACAGGGTGGGCCCCAATTATGGGTAATAGTTATTATCAAAA
>PKYU01000185.1 GCA_003132765.1 Chitinophagaceae bacterium
TTAATTGCTTTATTACGCTGATTTGCAGAGACGGCATCAGATTTCCCAGCATTAGAAATTCTGAACCCTGGTATTCCTCAGGTACTTTTGGATCAAAGTCTGCAAGTACATTAAGGTCAGTAATAAGTGTATCACGAGAATTCATATCGAGGTGGTATTTGCCGCTCCAGAAAAAGGATTTTCTGTCCTTAACAATCTCAACTCCGGTAAGCTGTACACCCCGTTTTTCAAGTTCTTTCATTTCTTCTTTCGGAAAATCATACCCTACAATAGAGATCTGTTGTATTGGTTTTGTCAGATGACTTGCAGCATATGCCACATAAGTTGCCGACCCTCCAACGATCATATCCGTTTTTCCAAAAGGTGTCTCAATTGCATCAAAAGCCATTGTTCCAAGTGTAATTATCGCCATAAGGATTTTATTATTTAAATTTTTATTTAGCGCTGCAAATGTAAAAGATTAATATTGGATGATTGCCTAATATCATTGCCATTTACTATGATAAATCTTTCAAGTATGTACCTTTGTGTTAAAATCAATTCATGTTATTGCATATTCATCCCCAAAACCCTCAACAAAGGCTGTTAAGAGAAGTAGCTAATTGCCTTAAGGAAGGAGGAGTTATCATTTATCCTACAGATACCATTTACGGACTCGGTTGCGATATTTACCAGCCAAAAGCTATTGAACGTATTTGTAAAATAAAAAACATTGATCCCGGCAAAGCAAGACTTTCTTTCATTTGCCGCGATTTGAGCCACCTGAGCGATTATACCAAAAGTATTGACACCCCTTTATATCGTGTTCTTAAGAATTATTCACCGGGACCGTACACTTTTATACTTCCTGCAAGTAAGCAGGTGCCAAAAATATTGAAAAGTAAAAAGGATACGGTTGGATTGCGCGTGCCCGACAACCCTATCTGTAATGGGATCCTGGCCACTCTGGGCAATCCTATATTAAGTGCATCATTGCCTGGGGAAATGGTTGAGGAATACACAGATCCCGAAATCATCCATGAAAAATTCGGGAAATTNNCTGGGGGAATGGGTTGCCTGAAAAGTATTCTTCATAAGATTGCCGATTCAGGAAACTTCATTTTCAAATTCCGGCCCTGTTGCTGCAGAATTTTCAAGGAAAATTTTGAAACTTTTCCGGTGGTACCTGCTGAAGCCATGTATTTTAATTGCATTTCGATGCTCCAGCGTGCCATATCCCTTGTTATTGTTCCAGCAATACATTTTATGTTTTTTATGAAGGGATAACATAAATGAGTCGCGGTATGTTTTGGCAAGTATACTGGCGGCCGCAATGGAAGCATANNTAACCTGCTTAAAGCCAGGTGCATTGCCTTAAAAGATGCCTGCAAAATATTAATCTGGTCAATCTTATCATTATCGACACTGCCTACTGCATAGGATATACTTTCTTTCTCAATTATAGGTCGAAGATATTCCCGTTCTTCTTTTTTCAATTGCTTTGAGTCGTTTAGCAACGGGTGATAAAAATCTTTAGGTAATATAACAGCTGCAGCATAAACGGGTCCTGCAAAACAACCGCGGCCTGCTTCATCGAGGCCGGCTTCAGAAAATTTATTATGGTAAAATGGAAGTAGCAAATTTTTAATCAAAAATAGAAGACCTATTGCATAAGACAGGGATTATTTTTTCAACATTTAATTTAATAATATTGTTTTAATTGTCAATACTTTTCCAAAGGTAACTTTGCAACAAAATTCAGGCTTTATGACAAGCGGATTATGGAAGGATTCTTTATCAAATGTGAGTAAATGGCTATTTGCCGGTATTCTGATGATTATGGTACAGATTCTGTTGGGGGGAATCACCCGCCTAACGCAATCAGGATTGAGTATTACCGAATGGAATCCTATAACCGGTATACTTCCCCCACTTAATTCAGCGCAATGGATACAGGAATTTGATAAGTATAAACACACGGACCAGTTCCGATACATAAATAGCAATTTTTCCTTAAGCGATTTTAAATTTATTTATTTCTGGGAATGGTTTCACAGGATATGGGCCAGGTTGATGGGGTTGGTATTTTTAATAGGATTTTTCTATTTTTTAATCCGGAAACAATTTAGAAGTGATATGATCATGCCCTTAATCATACTGTTTCTGCTCGGAATTTTGCAGGGAGCTATCGGATGGATCATGGTTAAAAGTGGCTTGGTACCGGAAAAATTNNACACTTTATGGTTTGCCCTGAGTTTATCCATAAATACCAGTCAAATTACCATCTATAAAAGGCTGAGAAATTTAACTAAGGCTATACTGGCCATTCTGTTTTTACCTTTAATTTATGGGGCCTTTATGGCGGGAATGCATGCTGCAAGTGCTGCCCCTACCTGGCCGCGAATAAATGGTCAGTGGATTCCTGACTTGATAAATAATTTGTCCCCATGGTGGGAAAATTTAATCGATAATAAAATTACCATTCAGTTTATACACAGGGGAATTGCCTATATTCTTCTTATTTTGGTTATTGCCTGGTATCTGAAAGCATTGAAAATAAATGGTACAGAATTATTTAAAAAAACAAGACTTATTCCTTTAGTTATTATTATATTACAGGTAGTATTAGGAATTGCTACTGTAGTAACCTCGCCTTATGGCAATAACCTGTTGTGGTTTGGCTTTGCCCATCAATTGGTTGCTATTTTATTTCTGGGTAGCATGGTTTTTATGTTATTCATAATTCAGGAATAGCAGATTGATAAGCCGAAATAACTTGTTTTTATGAAGGAATTTATAAGAAACTTTTATCATTCTTTTCCTATTCAATTATTACTACTTCATTTCAGGAAATCGCAATCGCTGCTTATTTTCTGGTGTATATTATTCCTGGTAATTACAGGAAATTTCATGAAAATTTTTGGTGCAAATGCATTATTTCTGGCACCTGAATACCTCGGAAATGTAAATGCCGGGGGAGCTGCTATTACCGGCATAGCCACCGGTGTATATATAATGGGCTGGAATATTACCACTTTCATATTGCATAGTATGCGTTTTCGTTTCCTTGCAACAACTTCAAAACCTTTTTTAAAGTATTGCCTGAATAATGCCATCATACCTGTGTGTTTTCTAATTCTTTATTTTTTTGAAGCATATTATTACGACAGAAATATGGAATTGATTTCGGTTTTTGATTTTATAATTATAGCAGCTGGATTCGTTGGTGGATTATTTTTAGTAGTGGCTATTTCATTTGCCTATTTTTTCACCGCGGATAAAAGAATCGTAAGAACTCTCAAGCCGGGAATGCTTGATTTCGATGAACATAAAAAAGCCGAACATGAAGAAAGTGTACAGACTGAAAATGGTTTTGGACTTCCGGTGGGCTTTTACCTTAATACACGGTTTAGGTTTAGGAAGGCGCGAAAAGTGGCCCACTACAGCCAGGAATTTTTAGATTCTATTTTTATGAGGCATCATATTTCTGCTATAATTACTATTATGATGGCCTTCATTTTTATGATATTTATAGGTTTTTTCTTAGATCATAAAATGTTCCAGGTTCCAGCAGCAGCCAGTATCCTGATCTTTTTTGCGGTGGTGGTTTCGGTAATAGGTGCGCTTACTCATTTCCTTAGAAGCTGGAGCATATTATTTGTAATCCTCCTTTTTGTTATTCTGAATATTTTATATAAATATAATATTATTGATCCCCGTAATAAAGCTTTTGGCCTGGATTATAAGCAAACGGTGAGGCCTCAGTATTCGAAGGAATACCTCGAAGTCTTAAACGCTCCGGACAAGATTGAGGTAGATAAAAATAATATGATCGGTATTCTGAATCGCTGGAAGGCTAACCAGGGCGAAGAAAAGCCCTTAATGATATTGTTCAATTTTAGCGGGGGAGGCGTGAGAAGCGCAACATTCGCAATGAATATACTCGAGCAACTTGATAGTATCAGCAAGGGTACTATAATGAGGAGGACAGCGCTTATTACAGGAGCTTCGGGGGGCATGCTGGCGGCAGCCTATTTCAGAGAATTATACAGGCTAAAGTTAAATGGTGAAAATATTGATCTTCAGAACAGGAGGTATATCAACGATATTTCAAAGGATTTATTAAACCCGGTATTTTCTTCAATGATTGCCCGGGATATCTTTTCACCTGCACAGAAATTTTCAGTTGGCCCCTACCGGTACGTTAAAGACAGGGGCTATGCATTTGAACAAAAACTGAATGAAAATACTCATGGTCTTCTTGATAAGAATATTGGATTTTACAGTAAGGATGAGCTAAACTCGAGAATTCCATTTANNTTACCCGGGATCTCAAGAAAATGATGATATCAACCCAGCCCATAAGTTTTATGATGGAGCCTACCTTTAGGGACAGCACCGCGGAAATGGATGGACCGGATGCAATAGATTTCGCATCTATGTTTAAAGGGGAGAATCCAATGAATCTGAGAATGCTGACCGCTTTGCGAATGAATGCTACGTATCCGTATATTTTACCAAGTGTCTGGTTACCGTCCCATCCCGTAATTGATGTAATGGATGCAGGACTGAGGGATAATAACGGACAGGAGACATCATTACGTTTCATCAATGTTTTTAAAGATTGGATAAATGCCAACACAAAGGGGGTTTTAATTATACAGATAAGAGCGAGGCAAAAAGGAAGCTGGGATAATACTTATGAAAATGGAGGTATTTTAAGTGTTTTGACAAAACCCTTTTCTATGTTACAACTGAACTGGTTCAAGCTGCAGGACTACTTTGAGGACGATGAAATAACCTATGCCCAAAACCTTGACAGTAATCTTCACCGGGTTGCATTCATGTATATTCCTGAAAAAGAAGAACGAGGAGCTACTCTTAATTTTCATCTTACTGCCAGTGAGAAAAAAGAAGTGATTGCTTCTGCTAGAAGAAAAAATAACCTGGAAGTATTTGAAGAAGTAAAAAAATACCTAAAGCATTAGGGAACTAAAAGATCATAAGCTGCCGGCAAAATTTCAATTTTAAATTCCATGCTTGTTTCTGCGTAATCTCCGTCAATATGTAAAGGGGCCATCTGTGGATTCAGGATGCGAATTTTTTTTGCCTGCAGGTAAAGAATATAATTCTTGCTGAATTCCTCTTTAGTATTCCGGGTAATTTTTCCGGTTTTCATCTGCCTGAAAACGGACCAAGGGATCAGGAGTTTATTCATTTTTTTAACTACAACTATATCCAATAGTCCGTCACTAAGGCTCGCTTCGGGGGCAATCGTAAAATTGTTTCCAAATTGATTACTGTTGGCTATGGAAATAAAATATGCTTCCAGATTAAGATTTGTATCCTGTATTTGCAATTCAAATGGATAGGGCTTCGCAGTTAAAAAAGTTTTTAATGATAATTTAATATAAGTAAAAAGGCCCCGTTTCTTTTGTAATGAAAATCCATAAGCAACCAGCGCATCCAGGCCTATCCCACTCAGCATGCAGCTCAATGTATTGTTAATAAAGAATGCATCAATCCTGGACGTCTTACCATTGAAGATAACTTCCAACGCCTTGTCAACTGTGCTGGAAATTTTTGCGGTAAATGCAAGACCATTGCCGGAACCCAATGGTATTATTCCAATATTTACTTTCAATCCTAACACTGCGGAAATCACAGGCCGAAGGCTTCCGTCGCCCCCACAAATAACAATGTCTGTTATTTCGTCCCAGGCTAGTTTTTCTTTAAGGAAGGCATAGTTTCCTTCTTTTGCAGTATATAAAATTTCAAAACTAATCTTTCTTCCTTCACATTTTTTGATAATCTTCTTTTCTAACTGTAGCTTATTTCTTGTCCCGGAAATTGGGTTTATAAAGAATAGAATTTTACGCTTCATAGATGTAAATAAAATGGACAGGTAACCTAAAGAAGTATAATTAATATTAACCTTAACAATTTGATTTCAGAAAGGGAATAATTACTCACGGGAATTCCAAATTAATTATTGACGATTTCCTCCTGATTTAATGCTGCCCATAAAATATCTTTCAATTCTACAAGTCCCTGATTGGTTATAGAAGAAATAAAAACATGGGGTACATCTTTCGGTAATTCTTTTTCTATAGCTTCTTTTAATTCATCATCCAGCATATCGCTTTTGCTGATGGCTATTATAAACTTCTTATCCAGCAATTCAGGATTATATTCCCTCAACTCATTTTTTAATATTTCAAATTCTTCCCGGTGATTATTACTGTCTGCCGGAATCAAAAAAAGTAATACAGGATTTCGTTCAATATGCCTCAGGAACCTGAATCCGAGGCCCTTTCCTTCGGCAGCGCCTTCAATTATTCCCGGAAGATCAGCTACACAAAAACTTTTATTATCCCGGTATGCTACCATACCTAATTGAGGGGTTAAAGTGGTAAATGCATAATCGGCAATCTTTGGTTTCGCAGCCGTTATTACAGAAAGTAAGGTTGATTTGCCGGCATTCGGAAAGCCTACCAATCCCACATCTGCCAATACTTTTAATTCTAATATTTTCCATCCTTCTTTCCCTGGCTCTCCGGGCTGTGCATGTTGCGGTGCCTGGTTGGTAGGTGTAGCAAAATGCGAATTGCCGAGTCCACCTCTGCCGCCTTTCAGAAGAATTACTTCCTGTCCATCTTCCATTATTTCAGCCTCCT
>PKYU01000107.1 GCA_003132765.1 Chitinophagaceae bacterium
ATTGCCGAATACATGCTGGAAGAATGTTGCCGCATACCTGTGGAAGTGGAATATGCTTCTGAATTCCGATACCGCAACCCGATCATTCATAAAGGGGACGTCATTATCGCTATTTCCCAAAGCGGGGAAACGGCTGATACCCTGGTCGCTATTGAGAAGGCAAAAGAACAGGGCGCTTTAATTTTTGGAATTGTAAATGTAGTTGGCTCCTCTATAGCCCGCGCTTCTCACGCCGGGGCATACACTCATGCCGGTCCTGAAATTGGTGTTGCCTCTACAAAAGCTTTCACTGCTCAGCTGGCAGTACTGCTCATGATGGCATTAAAAATAGGCAATGAAAAAGGAACTATAGATAAATCAAGATACTCAAAGCTACTTGTGGAAATGGAGGATCTGCCTGAAAAAGTTGAGGCGATTTTGAAAAACGGAGAATTGCTTAAAACCATTGGTGAAAAATATCAACATGCAGTAAATGCTCTTTATCTCGGGAGAGGATATAATTTCCCTATTGCACTTGAAGGAGCATTAAAACTTAAGGAAATATCTTATATTCATGCTGAAGGATACCCGGCAGCGGAAATGAAACACGGTCCCATAGCTCTTGTTGATGAAAATCTACCGGTAGTTTTTGTAGCCACAAAAGATGAATATCATGCAAAAATTGTGAGTAATATCCAGGAAATAAAGGCAAGAAAGGGAAAAGTAATCGCGATCGTTACAGAAGGGGATGAAATTATTCCTTCTATGGCTGATGATGTTTTCGAANNCGCCATTACTCAGTGTTATTCCTTTGCAGTTGCTTTCGTATTACATAGGAATTGCAAAAGGCTGCGATGTAGATAAACCAAGAAACCTGGCAAAATCTGTTACGGTGGAATAACCAGCTATAAAAGAAAAATGCGGTTCACAAAAAAAATTAACCCTTCTGAAGAATATTGATTTCTATGAATATAATTAAGAAACATCCGGTAAACAACTTAGGGTATAATTTTATTGATTCAAAATACCTACCGCCGGGTGAGGATGAATATTATCTAAGAAACAGGCAAAATAAAAACGGAATTAAATACCGTATGCTTTCCAGCTCTGAAGAGGAGGTTCTTATCCGCAACGGCAATAATTCAGATGACTGGAATAAAATTTTTGTCTCTGATGCCTTTGACCCTTTACTCGTTAAGAATTGTAAATTTTTCGGTTTGGTTCGAATAGGAAAATTAGAGCCTTATTATCTGGAATTTCATAATCTCAGGATGCCGGTAGGGATCTACAATAGTACCATTATAAGTTGTGACCTTGGAAATAATATCTGCATAGACAATGCCCATTATTTAAGCCATTATATAATAGGGAATGAGGTGATGATTGCCAACGTAAACGAGCTGGCAACAACAGATTATGCAAAATTTGGGAATGGAATTTTGAAAGAAGGAGANNGAGGCGCATAATACCTTTCAATGGAATGCTGTCCGGAGATGCCTATCTATGGAGCAGTAACCGTGATGACCATAAATTGATGGAAAGACTTACTGAATTAACGCAGAAAGTATTTGATGAAAAGCGGGGTTACTATGGAACAATTGGAGACAGATGCGTCCTGAAAGATTGCAATATTATCAAAGATGTTTCCATTGGTTCAGATGCTTATTTAAAGGGTGCAAATAAATTAAAGAATTTAACGATCAATAGTGATGAAGACCGCACTTCCCAAATAGGCGAAGGTTGCGAAATGGTAAACGGAATTATCGGTTATGGATGCAGAATCTTCTATGGAGTGAAGGCAGTCAGATTTGTGATGGCATCACATTCTCAATTGAAGTACGGAGCCCGGCTCATCAATTCATACCTGGGTAACAATTCAACCATTTCGTGTTGTGAAGTATTGAATTCACTAATATTTCTCGCACATGAACAGCACCATAATAATTCATTTCTGTGTGCTTCTTTAGTAATGGGACAAAGTAATATTGCAGCCGGCGCTACCATCGGAAGTAATCATAATAGCCGTGGTGCAGACGGAGAAATAATTGCCGGGCGGGGGTTCTGGCCTGGTCTGTGCGTAAGTCTTAAACATAATTCTAAATTCGGATCCTTTGCAATATTAGCTAAAGCGGATTATCCTTACGAATTGAACATTTCTCTGCCCTTTTGCCTCGTAAGTAACGACGCAGCCAACGATAAACTTGTAATAATGCCGGGCTACTGGTTCTTATACAATATGTATGCCATCGCCCGCAATACGTGGAAGTATGACGACAGGGACCAAAGAACCGAGAAAATTCAAAATATTGATTATGATTATTTGGCCCCGGATACTATCAATGAACTATTTGAAGCCTTGGAATTATTATCCCGGCTTAGGCCGGATGCAAACGGAATTTATTATGCAACAGGTTTTGAAAACAGTCATCGATTAACTGAAATAATAAAAGTGCCAAGGGTAATTAGTCTTTACAAAGAATTAATTTCCTATTATGGAACTATTCAATTGGTAAAACATTCGATAAGTAACAAATTTTCTTCGTTTAATGAATTAAAGAAGAGCATCCCTACGCGAATTCAAAGATCAAGCTGGCTAAATATGGGAGGACAATTAATCATGGTTGCTGATGTTGAAAAACTCAAGCAAAATATTAAAACAGGAAAAATAAATTTATGGAGTCAGGTACATGATTTTTACCGTCAAAGAGGTTCTGATTATTCGCATGATAAATTAATCCACGCTTATACTTCCCTGTTAGAAAATGAAAATATTACTTCAAAACAATTTACTTCTGAGGTATTTAAAAAATTAATAGAGAAATCCATTATTACAAAAACCTGGATGAGTAAAGAAATATTCACTTCAAGAGAAAAGGATTATGAAAATCCTTTCAGGAAAATGGTATATGATACGACTGAAGAAATGAATTCTGTAATGGGCAGACTGGAAGATAATAAATTTATACAAGACCAGTTTGCTGAAACAGAGAAGTATAAAAAAATAGTAACAGGCCTTGTGAAANNTAATGCTTTTTCTTAAGCAACTTTTAGCGGCCTTGCAGGATTTAAGCCAGATGTTTCAATGCAGAAAGGATTCCACAGCGAGGAGGTACCCTTTTAATCCAAACCCAAAAATGGTTCCGGAACATTTTGCCGAAATGTGAGAATATTTTCTGAAATCTTCCCGTGCTTCAATATTGGAAATATGTACTTCCACCACAGGAATTTTTATTGAAGCTACAGCATCACCAATGGCTAGAGAAGTATGCGTGTAAGCTCCGGCATTTAATATGATTCCCGCCATCGATTTTGCAGCGCATTGGATTTCATTGATAAGTTCTCCCTCAATATTGCTTTGAAAATAATGAAAATCAACCTCTTTATAAATTTTACTGAGCTTATTAAAATATTCCTCAAAAGTTTCTTTGCCATAAATATCAGTCTCTCTTGATCCGATAAGGTTCAGATTTGGCCCATTTAAGATTGCAATTTTCATTTCTCTAAATTAAGCAATAAATATACCCGGAAAGGCTGAATCGGCTCAGGATTTTATTAATTTTTGTCCATTAAATCAAAAAAGTCATCAAACAAGTACCGGCTATCATGCGGTCCTGGAGTAGATTCAGGATGATATTGCACAGAAAAAGCTGGTCTGTCTTTTAACCGTATTCCTTCAATTGAATCATCATCAAGATTAACATGGGTAATTTCAATATTTTTTGCAGCCCGCACTGCATCAGCATTAACGCCAAATCCATGATTCTGTGTGGTTATTTCACATTTACCCGTTTTTAAATTTTTTACGGGATGATTCAGGCCCCTGTGACCATGATGCATTTTGAAAGTGGGCACATCATTTGCAAGGGCCAATAATTGCTGACCAAGGCATATTCCGAATAATGGTTTCTTCGACTTAAGAATTTTTTTAATAGTCTCAACCGCAAAATGTAATGGTTCCGGATCTCCAGGCCCATTACTGATAAAATAACCTTTCGGTTCAAATTCTTCAAGTTTTTCAAAACTTGTTCCGGCATTAAATACTTTTACATAGGCGCCTCTCTCGACCATACAGTTCAAAATATTTCTCTTTATTCCAAAATCAAGAACAGCCACCCTGGTTTTACTTTTATCATTGCCAAGCTTGTAACTATCTTTCACTGAAACTGCAGAAGCAAGGTCCAGGCCGCTCATGGAAGGCACTTCGGCCAGAATTTTTTTGAGTTCTTTTATATCATTTGACTCACTTGAAATCACACAATTCATAGCGCCCTGGTTACGGATGTGAATTACGAGAGCACGCGTGTCGATCCCATCAATAGCTACAATATTCTGCATGATAAAATAGGCCTGCAAAGAACTATTTGCCATAAACCGGGAATATTGTTGTTCTAAGTTTCTTCCAATCACTCCCTTAACCTTTACTGAATCACTTTCAATATCAGTATCGCTGGTCCCATAATTCCCAATATGAACATTATTCATAATAATGACCTGTCCGTAATAACTTGGATCTGTAAAAACTTCCTGGTAGCCTGTCATGCCTGTATTAAAGCAAATTTCGCCCGTAGTAGTNNAGTCCCTATTTTACCAAAGGATTTCCCATGAAAAATATTGCCATCTTCCAATATTAGGACTGCCGGTTTCGGAATTACTGTTTCGGACATTTAAAATGTTTTGCAAATAAAAGAAAATGTAGGCACAAAAGTTCAGTGAGTTTTTATTATTTTCTAACAATCAGAATTAGCATTCATTAAAAAAAATGTCCCGATGGCGGGACATTACATTTTATATAAAACAAGTTCTGTTAATCATTAAGATTCTTTGCCGCCAATTAATTTATCCTGTAATACTTTTAGTTCATCCCACTTTTCGGATGCCGCCAATTCAGCCTGTTCTGGCCACGTAGCAGGATTTAATGCATTGAAATGCCCACCTGATTTTTCAAGAATTTCCTTCAATTCTTCAGGCGTACTTTTTGATAATTTGGCAAAGGTTTTCACCCCAGCCTCCAGCATGGCTTCTGCAGCTTTAGGACCAATACCTTCTATCTTCGTCAGATCGTCTTGTTTCTTAGCGGGTGATTTTGCTTTTGCCGGTTGCTCAGCAATTGGTTCATCCGAAGTTTCAACCGGGATTGCTGCTGCAGGCTCTTCTGCCTTAGATGTTTTTTTACGGCCGCCTGCCCTGCGCGTTCTCTTTCCAATGGTGGAATCTTCGCCTTTCCCTTTACCATATATTTCATTGTAATCCACCAGTTCTATCATGCCAAGTTCAGCGTTATCACCAACCCGCTTTCCCAATTTAATTACACGGGTGTAACCGCCCGGCCTGGACGCAATTTTTGCACTTATTACATCAAATAATTCTTTTACTGCTTGGGCATCCTGCAATTTACTAAATACTATGCTCCGATGATGAGTAGTATTTTCTTTTGATTTTGTAATTAACGGTTCTACATAAGGCCGAAGTGCTTTCGCCTTGGCAAGCGTAGTAACAATTCTCTTGTG
>PKYU01000567.1 GCA_003132765.1 Chitinophagaceae bacterium
TCCCCGGCGGTGTAGAAATGGCGGCAATCGTATCATTCCATCCTGACAATTTTCCGTGCATGTTGTAAAGATAAGGAAGCCTTCGCATCACCTTTGCGCAATCCATATGTGCGATATATTATACTCAAAATTTCGGATTTTCATTATCAAAGAAATTTAATCCGAAAAATAAAATGATCTAAAGCTGACAAAAGAAAATCATCCTGAATCAGAATATTAGCTATTATTAGTATTTCCAATTCTAAATTTGTACTTAATAATAATACAAAGGGCCAATAATTAAATTCAAAACGCTTAATAGCTTTTCGAAATTCAGCCATTTGTATTAATTTAAAGTAACCTGCAGGTTCATGAATGACTAGTCAATTCATAAATAAGAAGAGAAGCTTAAATTAGCATATAAAAAAGAAATTACCAATGAGTAAGAAGTATAAAAGCGATCATATAGAATGGAGTGAAGTGTGGAACCTTAATAATATTTTTCAGATTGTGTTGGGAGTTAGCCTGGCGGTGCTCGCTATGAAGGGATTTATGATTCCCAATCGCTTTATGGACGGAGGCATTACAGGTATATCTATATTATTACATGAAATATTTCATATTAACATAAGCATTTTAGTAATTGCGCTTAATGTGGTATTTGTCTATCTTGGCTATCGAAAAATTGGAAAAACTTTTGCAGTTTTGACAACTATTGCGGTGATACTATTAGCCATCGGGTTACTTTTTGTAAATATAGTACCGATAACAAAAGATAAATTATTGATTGCCACCTTTGGTGGTTTCCTTATCGGAACAGGTGTGGGATTAGTAATAAGGGGTGGAGGCGTAATTGATGGAGCTGAAGTGGTAGCTGTTTTTACAAGAAGAAAAACAGGCTTTTCCAACAGTGAAATCATCATGCTTTTCAATGCTATTATTTTCGCAGTTGCTGCGTTTGAATTTGGAATTGAAACAGCCATGTATTCTATTATCACCTACTTTACAGCAACTCGTGCTACAGATTACGTGGTTGACGGTATTGAAGAGTACACAGCTATGAATATTATTTCAGCGGAGCAGGAAGCAATAAAAACCTTCCTGGTAAATGAATTGGGAAAAGGAATCACCGTTTACAAAGGAGTCAGGGGTTACCTGCCTAATAGCNNGATATTAAAACCGATTGCGAAATTATTGTTACCATCGTTACAAGATTGGAGATCAAACAAATTCAGGACGCTTTGATGAAAATAGATCCTAAAGCTTTTGTTTATGTACAAAGCATAAAAGAAGCAACAGGTGGAATATTGAAAGAAAAGGCTCATGCGAGCTGAATACAAGATAGAATCCGGCTTATAAACGTTATGGGAAATAACTTCATTTCATCCGCCAGACGGTTTCTCAATGTTGCCTCTTTAGTACCAAGGCCGTTCTGTTGGTAAGGTATACACCAAGGTTTTGGTCTTTATCTGTCGGATAATCAATAGTGTCGTCCACCCTTTCGAATCCACCAAATTCCGGTCTGTCCGAATTTAGAATAATCCGGTATGATCCTGCTTCAGGAACCCAAAATTTATATCCGAAAATGGAATTGCCCGTGCTGAAATTAAAAACGAAAATGAGTTTGTTTTTTTCAAAAACGATTACTTTGTTAGGAGCATCCATGTTGATCTGCTTCGTTTCAGGAGTTTCAAGAATTCTATTTTCTTTAATAATCCTGATCATGGCTTTGTCCCAGTTGGCAAGATATTTATATTTCAATTCCTCCCTGTCTGCAAGGGACCATTGCCTTCTTGGGTACTGGTAGCTCCAGTTATTGCCTTCTCTTGGAAAATCTACCCATTCAGGATGACCAAATTCGTTACCGATAAAATTAAGGTATCCTTCTCCGCCAAGACTTATAGTTATCAGCCGGATCATTTTATGAAGAGCGATACCCCGGTCAATAACAAGGTTTGGATCGTCCACACTCATCTGGAAATACATTTCCTTATCCATTAACCAGAAAGCAATTGTTTTATCACCCACCAGCGCCTGGTCGTGCGATTCCGCATAAGCAATGGTCTTCTCCCTCTTCCTCCGGTTGTTCAAAACACCCCATATTTCATATATATCCCAGTCCTCGTCCTTTTTTTCTTTCAGTGTCTTAATCCAGAAATCCGGTATCCCCATTCCTAACCTGAAATCGAATCCAAAACCACCCTCTTCCAATCTGCGGCAAAGTCCGGGCATTCCGCTTACATCTTCGGCAATCGAAATAGTGTCTTTTTTAAATTCGTGAATAACTGCATTGGCCAGTTGCATGTAAATCACTGCATCCCAATCCACATCCTTAAAATATTTATCATAGTGTACAAACGAAGTATGCCCGTGATGGAAATAAAGCATTGACGTAACGCCATCAAAACGATACCCGTCAAAATGAAATTCTTCCAGCCAATATCTTGTATTTGAAAGCAGAAATTTCTTCACTTCCCATTTTCCATAATCAAACAATTTTGAATCCCATCCTTCATGGTACCCTTTTCCCCCGAGGTGAAAATACTGGTTGTCTGATCCGTCAAATTCATTCAGGCCTTCGGCAAAATTTTTTACGGCATGAGAATGGACGATATCCATAATCACAGTGATTCCCATTCCATGTGCCTTATTAACAAGATATTTCAGATCTTCGGGTGTGCCGAACCGTGATGTAGGAGCAAAAAAATTGGATACATGGTAACCGAAAGATCCATAATAAGGATGCTCCATGATTGCCATCATTTGAATAGCATTGTACCCGCCATCCTTAATCCTGGGTAAAATGTTATCTGCAAATTCCCGGTAGGTTCCAACCCTTTCAAATTCCAGGGCCATCCCCACATGACATTCGTATATAACCGGTTGTTGAATATTTTCCGACCGGTTAAAATTGTTGTCTGTCCACTCAAAAGGTTCCGGCATCCAAACCTGTCCGGAAAAATCATAGGTTTGCGGATCCTGGATTACTTTTCGGATATAAGCCGGAATCCTGTCATGCGAACCATTTCCCGCCTGCACGTGTACCTTCACCTTACTCCCGTGAACAAAAGTTGATTTGTATTCTTCATAAGGAAGAAATAATTCCCAGTCGCTGTTTTTATTTCTTTCCAGCGGGTGAGAATACCTGTCCCATCCATTAAAATCACCGGTCAGAAAAAGATGATGGGCATTGGGAGCCCATTCCCGGTAAGTCCAGCCGTTTTTTTCCAGATCAAAATTTATCCCATAATAATAATGCCCTTTCGCAAAATTCAACAAACTTCCTTTCACGTCCTCAATTTCTTTTCGAGCCCTTTCATATCGTTTAAACCGCTCATTGACTTCATGAGCGTACGGCTCCAGCCAGGAGTCTTCCTTTACAATAGGAAGTTTAGTCTCTTTACTCAAGTGATTTGTATTTTCTTCTAAGTTAGCACGTTTTGCCGTTTAAGCAATCTTTTTACAATTCTGTCTGAATAACTATAATTTAAGTATAGACAAGTGTAGAATTGCTAAAAGCGTGGGTTAGGCCTGATTTTTATCAATGCATTCAATGAAATTAATTTTATCACCAGGATAATTCCCTCTTAAAAATTTCCAGGCAAATAAAAATCCTGCAGGAAGGAATCCAAAATTTTTCACCTGACTTAAAAAATATAAATTATTCTCTTTACATTTAACACCTGCGATTGCCTGGTGTTTTTTTTAAATCAGAATTTTATTTCATGCACTTAACACCCAGAGAAACTGAAAAGCTTTTATTATTTCTTGCCGGAGAACTGGCGGAGAAAAGAAAGGCCCGTGGGTTGAAACTTAATTATCCCGAATCAATTGCGCTCATCAGCAGCCGGCTGCAGGAAGCTGCCCGGGATGGAAGAACGGTTGCTGATTTAATGCATTATGGCGCTACCATTTTAGCCCGGGAAGATGTAATGGAAGGAATTCCGGAGATAATCCATGAAGTTCAGATTGAGGCAACGTTTCCGGATGGAACAAAACTCGTTACAGTACATGATCCGATACGATGAAAATTATTAATCAATAATTATTGAAGATGATCCCCGGAGAATATTTTGTTGGAAAAAAAGACATTGAATGTAATGTTGGGCGTGATACGGCTAATATTGCGGTTGTAAATACATGCGACCGGCCGGTGCAGGTTGGTTCGCATTTCAATTTTTTTGAAGTGAATAGATGGATGGAGTTTGATCGTGAAAAAGCATTTGGTATGCGATTAAATATTGCTGCAGGTACTGCGGTTCGCTTCGAACCGGGTGAGGAAAAGGAGGTAGAATTGGTTGCTTTTGGCGGTAAACAAAATGCTTTTGGAATCAATAACCTGGTAAATGGAAGCATTGCTAATCAATCAAATAAGGAAAAGGCAATGGAGAAGGTAACTACACTTAATTTCAAAAACAAAAAAGCATGAGCCTCCATATCAACAGGATAAAATATGCCAATATGTATGGTCCTACTACAGGTGATAAAGTAAGATTGGGAGATACAGACCTTATCATAGAAGTTGAAAACGATCATACTATTTATGGAGAAGAAAATAAGTTTGGCGGCGGCAAAACGATACGCGATGGGATGGCGCAATCAGCTACCGGAAAAAGAAATGAAGGTGTCCTTGATTTTTTGATTACCGGGGCATTGATTATAGACCACTGGGGAATAGTGAAAGCTGATATTGGTATAAAAGATGGAAAAATTGCGGGCATCGGAAAAGCAGGAAATCCAGATATTATGGACGGCGTTGACGCAAACATGATCATTGGCGCTTCAACTGAAGTTCATGGCGGCGCCGGATTAATTGCAACTGCCGGAGGAATAGATTCGCACATTCATTTTATTTGCCCTCAATTGATCGATCATGCATTGTTCAGTGGAATTACCACGATGTTAGGTGGCGGAACAGGCCCTGCAGATGGAACCAATGCAACTACTGTTACTCCGGGCGCATGGAATATTCAAAAGATGCTGGAAAGCGCGGAAGCATTTCCAATGAACTTGGGCTTTTTGGGAAAAGGAAATTGCGCCACTACAGCTCCTCTTACAGACNNATTGCTGCATTAAAGGTTGCCGATGCATTAGATGTGCAGGTTGCCATACATACCGATACCTTAAACGAAGCAGGATTTTTGGAAGATACTATCAAGGCAATTAATGGAAGAACCATACATACCTATCATACGGAAGGCGCAGGTGGCGGGCATGCCCCAGATATTATCAAAGCTGCGATGTATCAAAATATTTTGCCTTCAAGTACCAACCCGACAAGACCATTTACTGTTAATACCATTGATGAACATTTAGATATGCTGATGGTTTGCCATCATTTGGATAAATCAGTACCTGAAGATGTAGCCTTTGCTGACAGTCGCATTCGACCTGAAACTATTGCCGCAGAAGATATTTTACATGATATGGGTGTTTTCAGCATGATGAGTTCCGACAGCCAGGCAATGGGGCGAGTAGCCGAAGTAATTACAAGGACCTGGCAAACTGCTGATAAAATGAAAAAACAAAGAGGCTTTTTACCAGAAGATGAAAAAAAACAAAATGATAATTTCCGGGTGAAGAGATATATTTCAAAATATACTATTAACCCGGCAATAACGCATGGTATTTCTGAATATGTGGGTTCTATAGAAGTTGGTAAAATTGCTGACCTTGTTCTCTGGAAACCTGCTTTATTTGNNAAACCTGAAATGATCATCAAGGGGGGAATGATCATTGCGAGTAAGATGGGAGACCCCAATGCATCCATCCCAACTCCGCAACCTGTAATTTACCGGCACATGTTTGGAGCATTTGGAAAAGCTTTGCAGAAAACCTGCTTCACATTTGTTTCACAGGTTTCTTTAGATAACGGGGCTGTTTTATCTTATCAATTGCAAAAAGAAGTATTACCGGTAAAAAATTGCCGCAACATTACCAAAAAGGATCTGATACATAATGACCAAACGCCGCAGATAGATGTAAACCCTGAAACATATGAAGTGAAAGTTGATGGAAAACATATTACCTGCGAACCTTTATCTGAAGTTTCCCTGGCACAACGATATTTTTTATTTTAGTCATTGATCATAATACATGCTAATCACTCAAAAATTAGGAAATATATATACAGAATCAATAACCGGAAGCGAAATTGATGCTGTCAATGTTGAATGGCATGAAACCAACAAGAGGATTCTTCATAAATTTAGTAATTCAGGGATTCAGGTTACGCTGAAATTTCTAAGGGAAAGTCCTGATCTGAAGGATGGCGATATTTTATGGCGCGGGGAAAATAAGATAATAGTTGTTGAAATTATTCCATGTGAATGTATTGTAATTACTCCGCGCAGTTTGCTGGAAGCATCTGGTATTTGTTATGAGATTGGCAACAGACATCAGCCGTTGTTTTATGAACAAAATGAATTGCTTGTTGCCTACGAAGTGCCCCTTCACAATTTGTTACAGGCTTCCGGTTATGAATTGAAAGTTGAAAAAAGAAAATTAAAGAATGCCTTCAAAACTACCGTTTTACCTGATTTATCGTTAACCGGCATATATAGTCTCATTAGCAAAATTCCTTAGAAAATAAATTTTCCTAAATGACAAGCTTGCTTCATTTGTTGCACCTGTGCGATCCTTCTCTACCCATTGGAGGGTTTTCTCATTCAGCAGGATTGGAGACGTATGTTCTGCAAGGCATTGTCACTAATAAAATCAAGACAAAGGAATTTGTAACAGAACAGCTATCCCGAAATATTCATTTTACAGACGCTGCCTTAGTTTCGCTGGTATTCCAAGCGGCATTCAAAGATGATTTTAAAACTATCCTTGCGTTAGACACTTTATGCAATGCTGTAAAATTACCCTCAGAAACAAGAATTGCCAGCAATAAATTGGGAACAAGATTGTTGAAAATTTTTGAAAAGGAGGAAGGATTTCTTTTGCCGAATGAATATTATCAAATGATAAAAACCGGTAAAGCCTTTGGACATTATTGCATTGTTTTTGGATTACTTGCACACGCGATGAATGTAACCAAAGGTGAATCTCTTGCTGCATTTTATTATAATGTTGCCACCGGGTTTATTACCAATGCAGTGAAACTTATCCCATTGGGCCAGCAGGATGGCCAGGAAATATTATTGTCTTTGTTCCCTTTAATTAACGAATTAGTAAAAAATAATTTGAATGCGGGTATAGAAATGGTCGGTTATTGCTGTACCGGTTTCGATATAAAATGCATGCAACATGAACAGGTGTATTCAAGGTTATACATGTCATGAAAAAATCAATTAAGGAAGAAATGAATCGAAATACAAAAAACCATTCAAGTGAAACCCCCTCTCTTTTGGAGAGGGGGTTGGGAGTGAGGCAATACATAAAGATTGGTGTCGCCGGTCCTGTGGGTTCGGGTAAAACAGCGCTTATAGAAAGGTTGTCAAGAGTTATGTATAATAATTACACTATTGCTGTTATTACTAATGATATTTACACCAAAGAAGATGCAGAATTCCTTACCAAAAATAGTTTGCTAACCCCCGAAAGAATTATTGGGGTGGAAACAGGAGGATGTCCGCATACAGCGATTCGTGAAGACGCGAGCATGAACCTCGAAGCAGTGGAAGAAATGGCTAAGCGCATTCCTGAAGTCCAAATAATATTTATAGAAAGCGGAGGCGATAATCTGTCTGCAACCTTTAGCCCCGACCTTGCAGACGTTACAATTTTTGTGATTGACGTAGCGGAAGGAGATAAGATTCCCAGAAAGGGCGGACCTGGTATTACCCGAAGTGATTTGCTGGTGATCAATAAAATTGACCTTGCTCCGTATGTAAATGCTGACCTCGGTGTCATGGAAAGGGATGCAAGAAAAATGCGGAAAGGGATTCCTTTCGTATTTACCAACCTTATGAATGGTGCGGGACTGAACAGCATTGTGGGCTGGATAAAAAAATATGCATTACTTGAAGAAATTGAAGAACCTGAATTATGCAGGTGAAAAATACCCTACATATTATTGCAGGTCATAAAAATCGCAAGACATACCTGAAGAAGGGCTTTTGCAAACAACCATTCAAACTTGCTGATGTTACTGAGGATAAATCAGGAGATTATTTAGGCCTGATGATCAGGAGTTCCTCACCAGGTATACTAAATGAAGATCACTACTTAATAAACATTGAGGTAGAAGAAGATGCAAATTTGCATTTGTCAACCCAGGGATACCAGCGACTGTACACAATGAGCAACCAGGCAAGTCAAAATATGGAAGTGTCTTTACGTAATAATAGTTCCCTTTGCTATATACCTCATCCTTGCGTACCCCATAAATCATCTGATTATTCATCAGTGAATAATATTTATTTATCAACTCATCATTGCCTCACCTGGAGTGAGGTGATAACCTGCGGCAGAAAACTTAGTGGTGAAGAATTCTTATTTAGCAGGTACCATAATGTTACTAATGTTTATCTTAATAGGAAGCTCGTGGTTAAAGAAAATATTTTACTTCAACCATTGGCGAATAATATACATTCCATTGGCCAATTGGAAGGATTTACCCATCAATCATCATTATTATTTATTAATAACTGTGCAGAAATAAAACAAATATCGGAGGAATGTTGCCGGCTATTATCAGGTATTGGGGGTATTTCTTTTGGCATTTCCTTACTTCCCGTGAATGGCTTAATCTTTCGCCTGCTCGGAAATCATGCAGAAAAATTATTTGATTGTAATAATCAATTGGTTGATTATATCCGGAAATTTAAAACTTCTACTTTAAGCTAGAATGAACTGACCTGGTAATTTCTTCATTACGATTCAAAAATAATCCGGGATTTTTTTCCATATTCCATTTTATATACGAGTCGGCTCCTACAAAAATGACAAAAAAGACCGGTCTATATAAGATCAATAAATTTATAAACGGCTAAAATAGTATCAATAATAGCTGAAATTAATTTTTAGATTTGTTTGATGAAAACATGTCTAAATTTAGTGTCAGATCTTATCCCGGTAAATAATTACGATTGAATCACTTTCCAACGAAAAACAAAATATGAAATTTTCACTTACGATTGCCTTATTATGCTTCTTTCAATGGAGCTATAGCCAGCAGGATCCCATTGGGATTTTTGATCATAATGCTGATATAGGAAAGTCCGGTAATAGCGGTTACTCAAGTTATGATACTGCCTCCCAAACCTATTACANNATTTCAATATTTATACAAGAAGATAGCAGGTGATTTTATCCTTACAGCAGACTTTGCTTTTCTTGGAAAAAAAGGAAATGGTCATAGAAAAATTGGGTGGATGATACGGCAATCACTTGATGATGATGCTGCCAGTTATAATGCAGTTACACATGGCGATGGCCTTACTGTATTGAAGTGGAGGCCTTTAAGAGGAGCTTATATGCGTGATCCTGAAGAAGAAATATTTTTCCCAAAAAAGATTGTTTATCAAACCATCCAACTGGAACGAATTGGCACAAAGATTACTATGAGGGTGGCCAATCCCGGGGAACCCCTTCAGGATGTAGGCTCTCCTGATATGTATGCCATGCAGGATCCTGTATATGTGGGTTTGTTTGTTTATTTCTTCTCATGACTCTGAAAAAACTGAAGAATCAAAAATGTGGAATGTGCGTATAGATTACCCGGTTAGTAATGCATATTAACCCAATCCGAATATCAAAGTCAGGCCATTTACCGGAGTATTGGGTAGCCGCGTGGAAACAATGGATGTATTTACCGGGATGAGGAAAGTAATCCATGAATCAAACGGGAGATTTGAAANNGCGCCTAACTGGATGCCTGATGACAAAAAGCTTTTGTTCAACGAGAATGGTTCCATTTACACTATCCCCGTGGATGGAGGGATTGTTGAAAAAATAAATACCGGATCGTTGGATAAAATAAATAATGATCATGGCATTTCTTTCAATGGCAAAATGCTTGCCATTAGTAACAGAACTGCGTCTTTACCAGGCGGAGAATCTGCAGTGTATATTCTCCCTGTGGAAGGCGGTAACCCATCATTAATTACTGAACAGACGCCCTCCTACTGGCATGGATGGGCACCGGGCGGAAAAGAAGTTGCCATTGTGGCACAGCGTAATGGCTTGAAAATTTACAATATTTATAAAGTTTCTGTCGCTGATAAAAAGGAAATCAACCTAACCAACAATACGGAAGGTCATGTGGATGGACCTGAATATTCGCCTGATGGGAAATATATTTATTACAATGCAAACCCAACAGGAACTATGCAGATCTGGAGAATGAAACCTGATGGTTCAGGCAAGGAGCAATTAACATTTGACGAAAGACATAATTGGTTTCCTCATATTTCACTAGATGGTAAATGGATCGTATATATTTCCTTTCCACCGGATATAAATCCTAACGAGCACCCTTCTTATAAAAATGTTACTTTGAATTTAATGCCAACTTTTGGGGGCGCCCCAAGGGCAATTGCTTACTTATATGGAGGACAGGGAACTATCAATGTGAATTCATGGTCGCCGGATAGTAAACATATAGCGTTTGTAAGTAATTCCGGCCAATCCAGGTAAAAGAATTCGAAGATGAATTTTTTAAAAAAAAGTATCGTTTTTATAAAATNNACTTATGAAGCTTTCATTTTTTTCAAATCTGTTATTGTTATCAGTAAGTTTAGGGCTTATTGCCGCCGGTAATAATACACCTGGGGATCATAAAACCCTTGCAATTGGAAGCCCTGCCCCGGATTTTAGCTTAAAAGGTATTGATGGTAAAATGAATTCATTATCCACTTTTAAAAGTGCAAAAATTCTGGTGGTAGTTTTTACCTGTGACCATTGCCCTACGGCACAAGCCTATGAAGATCGGTTAATTCAGCTTACAAAAGATTATACGGACCGGGATGTGGCAGTGGTAGCCATCATGCCTAATGATCCTAAATCTGTCCAGTTAAATGAATTGGGCTATACTGATTTGGGAGATACCTATGAAAAAATGAAAATACGGGCACAAAAAAACATTTCAATTTCCCCTATTTATACGATGGAGATCATGAAACGGCTGCCAATGCATATGGCCCGGTAGCAACCTCCCCATATTTTTATTTTTAATGAAAAGAGAATACTAAGGTACAAAGGAAGAATAGATGATGTTGAGAAACCAACCGGTACTCCAAAAAATTTTGATACCAGAAATGCAATAGACGCTTTGCTGGCCGGCAAGGAAGTGCCTGTAAAAACAACAAAAGTTTTCGGATGTTCTATTAAATGGATTGAAAAAGAAGAGCATATTGCAGAGGCAGACAGTGAATGAGCCACACATCCTGTAATACTTGATACGATTGGTATAGCCGGTATTAAGGACCTCATCAAAACNNAATTCATCAGCATCAGCGCCGATAAACGGAAAAGAAAAAAAAAGTTCTTAAATTTTTAAAATCTGTCCATGTGGCCAGCACAAATTATTTGTATAATGAAGATGACAAATACAAATTGATTGAGGCAGGAGATACTGCCTGGGGCGGAGCCTTGCCTTATACTATTTTGGTAGAACCTGGGGGAAACATAGTTTATGCGAAGCAAGACCCATTGATGCCATGGAGATGAAAACGAGGATTGTTGATAATAAAATGATCGGCAGATTTTATTAACCCTGATTTCTTAAAGAATAGATAGGACTCTCATAAATAAATAAATATTTTTTCAACAAAAACTCATAAAATGAATTCAAGACGAGATTTTCTTAGGGCATCAGGAACTATTGCTATTGGCTCCTTATTATTACCTGATTTTGTTAAGGCTGCCAAACACAAAAAAGTAAATGACGTGGGTCTTCAATTATATACCGTTCGAAAGGAAATGCTGGAAGACAATA
>PKYU01000412.1 GCA_003132765.1 Chitinophagaceae bacterium
AATATGGAATTCATCCAGTTTCATCCCACTGCTCTGTATGAGGCCGGAGTAAGTGGTCAGGCCTTTCTGATAACTGAAGCAGTACGGGGTGATGGTGGTATTTTAAGGAACCTAAACGGCGAAGCATTCATGGCAAAATATGATGAAAGAAAAGATCTTGCCCCCCGGGATATAGTAGCTAGAGCGATTGACAACGAAATGAAAATAAACGGTACCGAACACGTGTACCTCGATTGTGCCAAAATGGATATGGAAAAATTTCATCATCATTTTCCCAATATCACTGAAAAATGTTTATCGATAGGCATTGATGTATCCAAACAATATATTCCTGTGGCGCCCGCTGCCCATTACAGTTGCGGCGGTATAAAAACTGATGAATGGGGCAGGACTTCTATACAGAATTTATATGCTTGCGGGGAATGTGCCAGCACAGGGCTTCATGGAGCAAACAGGCTCGCAAGCAATTCTTTGCTGGAAGCAATGGTCTTTGCACACAGGTGCTATATAGATTCCATTGACAAAATTTCTTTACTTCAATTCAATGAAGTGGTTCCAGTCTGGAATGCAGAGGGCACTACTGCTCCTAAAGAGATGATTTTGATAACACAAAGCCTGAAAGAATTACAATTGGTTATGACAGATTACGTTGGCATCGTACGCACTAATGTAAGGCTTGAAAGAGCTATGAAGCGCCTTGATTTGCTCCATGAAGAAACGGAAGAGTTGTATGAAACAACTTATGTATCTCCTCAGCTGTGTGAATTAAGAAACCTGATTACAGTTGGATATTTAATTGTTAAGGAAGCCCAGCTTCGCCATGAAAGCCGTGGCCTTCATTACAACACAGATTATCCCTTTAGAAATGAAATCGTTCAGAATATAGTCTTATAATTTGCAAGTCAATTCTTTTTATTTTACGCTTTTATTCAATATTATTTTAGATTTATTAATAAAATAATGTACTTTTCATTAACAATTCCTTCCCTGTAAATCAACTTTGCCTTTATATTCCTGATCCGATTCCTTATCAGCCTTGCACTGTTTATTAAGTCATTTATAAAATCAAAATAAAACAACATGAAAAAGTACATTTTTTCTTTTCTTATGGCGGCATCCTGCTGGATGGTTGCATGTAATCCTAAATCAGAAAGTAATATGGCCACATCAACCGGAGGCGCCAGCACTGTTGCCTTGCCTTATGTGGCAAATTATTCGACAGACTTCAACAACAATGTTTCTGATTCGGATTTGTTGACAACCCTGAACTCTTACAAGGCCTGGGAAAATGGTGATATGAAAGCATTGAGAGCTACCTTGGGAGATAACACTTCTTCATACCTCTCAGATGGTACAAAATTCAGCGGCCCTGCTGATTCTTTAATTACTACATATAGCAAATTCCGTGACAGTCTTAGTTCTGTAAACATAAGAATGGATGTTTGGCTAAAGAATTATTCTGTAAAAGATAGTATGAACTACATCAATGTTTGGTACAGGGAAATCGATACTTACAAAAACGGAAAAGTAGATTCTGCAAATTATGAAGATGATAACGGGATGAAGAACGGTAAAATAATCTGGTATTCCCAACACAAGCAAGTTCTAAAATAATTCACACCTTAATAAAAAAATCCATGTTGATTACTCTACATGGATTTTTTTATTTTTTCTTTTTCCAAAAATATTTCAGTGTATCCTTCGTAACCTCTTCCCACGAAGTACAACCTGCCAGCCCAAGTGTAAGATCAACATCTGCAAGTAAATTAGCAAGTACTTCTTCTACACCCTCTTCACCTGCAATAGCCAGTCCGTAAGCATATGGCCGTCCAATAAGAACAGCTTTAGCTCCTAAAGCCATAGCTTTAAAAACATCTGCACCCCGACGGATGCCACTATCAAATAAGATAGTTGTGTTATTTCCAACAGCATCTGCAATACCCTCCAATGTATCAATAGCTCCAATTGCTCCGTCCATTTGCCTACCACCATGGTTGGAAACTATTATACCATCGGCTCCATGATCTATTGCTTTTTTAGCATCATCAGGATGCTGGATACCTTTTACAATTACAGGCAGTTTGGTAACATTTCTTAAAACGGCAAGGTCTTCCCATTTGGAAGAAGGATTAGAAAAGCAATGTGCAAAATGCATCATTGTCTTCATCGGGTCTTTTGCAGGATCGCCAACTTCAGAAAGAAAAACCGGATCTGAAAAATAATTGGCAAGTCCTTCATTGTACAAAAAAGGCAGGTAGGCATTTTGAATGTCCCGTTCCCTCCAGGCAAATAATCTTGTATCCAGGGTAACAACGATGGCGCTGTATCCGGCTTTTTCCGCCCTGCTAATCATGCTTCTGGTGAAATCGTCGTTTCTCCCCCAATACAATTGGAACCAGCGCGGATTTCCTGCATTAGCAGTTCCTATTTCCTCAATAGTTCTCGAAGATACTGTACTAACTATTTGTGGTACATGCAAACTTCCTGCTGCCCTTGCAACAGCTACCTCAGCTTCAGGATGCGCAATAGATAAAACCCCAACCGGGGCAAGTAATATCGGAGAAGGTAACTGCGTTCCAAATAATTCAATAGCAATACTTCNNAGTTATTATCCATAGTAGCTCCCCCACCCGCACCTCCGGCTATATACCCAAAGGCTTCAGGCTTCATCACTTCACGGGCTTTTTGTTCCAATGCTTCAAAAGATACTGGCAGCTTTGGTTTAATATTTTTTGTGCCCGCAAAATAGATTTGCAGTTGGTATTTCATCCCGCCCGATAATTGTTCAAAGATGGAAGTCTCCATTACGATAAGTTTATTGGCTACAACAATTTTCTTTTTTCATGGATACGTTCTCGTAAATTATGAAAAAAAAGTTGGCGGTCCTTTTCACTAGTCTCGCTGACGAGCGTTGACTTTTTAAGCAAGATTCTTAGTGTATCAAAAGTATAATTAATAAATTCAGTATTCCTTGTCATCATATAATTGATCACATTGTGATCAATAAAAACCAGTCTTGTACCGTCCACCTCAACTAATGTAGTATTATCACCAAGGAAGAATTCATTTATGTAAAAGCCATATTTGATTCTATTCTCCGAGGCAGGCTTGCCATCTGGAAATTTAAACCCAAATTCCGCCTGTAATTCAATATGATTTACCAATTTTCCAGGCAGTCATATATAGTTTTAATATCTTCCCGGGACTTAAATATTCTGGTTTCCCGGTAATAGTCTATTTGACGAATGGTAGTATTAATACAATCCATGTTCCATATTTCCACCGATGGAATCTGGAGATATAAATCAGATGNNATCTCTATAAAATCCTCAATTAAGAACTGACCCTTATTGTATTTCGGATAGTCAAGATCGTAACGGCTCCAGAAATAGCATTTAAACGCAGCGAGTTCAGGAAACATGAAATAATGAAAAATCGGGATATCCTTATTCAGGCTATACATATGTTTTTGCCTGACGGGCATAAAGAATTCAAGCTGGCTAACAATGCTTTGTAAATAACTTTCAAAATCAAAAGAGTTTCTGTCAATATTCTTTCCCCAGAAGATCAGTGCATCGTTTTGCAAATGCAAAAAACTATCCAGTGAAATTTTATAATAGCCTGCAAGGATTTGCACCTCATCTAATGTTAGATGCTTCACTCCCCTGATACGCCGGTAAGCACTATCATTACTAATATTTAGTTGCTCGGCAACCGTATCAACGAGAGCTAGGTGATTGGGCAGCTGATTTTTAATCTCTTAAAAAAAAGTAGTTTGAAGCTCAGCTGCATTCATCGAATTATATTTTACCCTTTAAATATAGAAAGAAGAAGCTGCTTTTGCAAGTATTGCAAATTGACTGGCCAAAAAGAGAGGTAATAAGGAATATCTGCAAATCTTTATTCCAGATTTAGAAAACATCAATTAGGGAATAGCCCCAACCTGTTAGAATTTTATATCAGCAATTATTTTTCAAATTACCCACTAACAGTTGAAAATACACCGCAGCTAAATTCATACTTAAAGAAAACAAATAATAAGTTCCGGAATAATTTCTAAAGTAGATGAAAAGTCAACAACTTATTTAGAAAAATTCTTAAACGAATATTTCAAAATCAATATAAAACTCAATTTATGAAATACAAGCTAATACTTTCGCTTACTGTGTTTATGAACATACTTTGTTCATTTGCTCAAAAAATTAATGCCTCTAATCAGCGACCCCGATACCGAATTACCGTAAACACAATGGAAGGGAACATAGTAAAGGGCTTTCTAATGAAAATAGATGACTCTTCAATTATAGTATCCTAGGGTAAATGGAATGAGCAGGCAATAAATGGCTCCATAAGAATTGATTATTCTCAGATTCAACAAATTAAATTAAGAAGAAAAAGTGCCTTATTGAGGGGAATCTTATTCGGCACTGCGATAGGTTTATCACCTGTCCTGACAGGTAGTCTTTTCGGGGCAAGTATTCTCTATGGAGCTGGGTACTTAACTATTGTAACATTACCATTGGGAATTATTACAGGGAGTATAATTGGGGCGACATCAAAAAAAATATACAGCATACAGGGATCTCCTACATTATTCTATGATTTCAAAAAAGGAACAACTAAATATTTAAAAAAATGAGCCTGTCAAATGATTCGCAGGGAGACGATACAATCATGGCCACTTAAAAAAGTAAAATCGAATCAATCCATTTCTGATGATTTCTCAAAAACAATTCAATTATTAAATAAACATTTCAAAACCAAAAACAAACCAAAATGAAATTTACTACTCTTTCAGTGGTGTTAATGATTCTCTTAGCACCATGGTCTCTTTCAGCACAAACAAAATTCGGTATTTCCGCCGGGGCTTCATTCGCTAATGTGGCGATAAAAGCCGGAGGAATTTCTGTATCTCCCAAACTGAAAACAGGAATTAGCGGGGGGATATTTGTAGTTGCACCTTTGAGTTCCACCTTCAGTTTTCAACCGGCATTAAATTTTGTACAGAAAGGATATACAATCAAAGACGATTATGCCACAGACAAGACTACTCTAAACTACCTTGAGTTACCTAAATTTTGTTTACCATGCTAAAAAGAACGAAGGGTTTTTTATTGGGGCAGGCCCTTCACTGGCTTATGGTCTTTCTGGCACCGAAAAATACCATTATAACGATAATTCTATCCCGGACATAAAGTACACAATAAAATTTGGATCAGGTTCTGATAAAGCTAAGGCTTTGGATTTCGGCGCCAATGCAATTGCAGGGTTCCAATTTAAAGGAGGCTTTATGATTGCTGCAAATTATACCCTTGGGTTAAGTAAGTTTAATAACGACGATGGCAGTGGTGCTAATGGTTCAATAAAGAACCGGTATTTCGCTATAAAGATCGGGTATGTTTTTGGAGGTAAAAAGCATAAATAGAAATTTATTCGCTGGCTATTTAACTTAAGATTGCCAACATTTTATTAGTTGGCAATCTTGATTTCCGAATCAATTTTTTTCACGATAAATATTAATTGATGAAAACATTATTTAATAACCAGATTTCAGCTTTGAAGATGCTGGCAACCATTTTATTCATTTTTACTTTTTCCTCCTGTTCAAAAGTATCCAGCAAATGTGAAGAATGGGAAGTAATGGACGAACGCGTTGTTAACGAAGTTGCCCACTTGATTTGTGCGGTAGCGGTGCCGGGACTTTTAACTTAGTTTATTGCGGAGACGATTTGAAAGATGCCAAACCTGGAAATATAGTAGTTATAAGCGATGATGGATGCTGCCGGTTGATCCGGACTTTCAAGCGTTTATTACGTACGTTATGATCCACAAGTGCTGCATTCATCCCAAAACATAAAAAAAAACAAATGAAAATAATATTGATCTCCCCGACTGTATTATTCCTTACGGTCAATTTTAAGGCGCATTCGCAGGTCGATAATGACAGTGCTTCACATCGCTTTGGCAATAATTCATTGGAGTACAATCTCCTTCTTGAAAAAAGCCATAACCAAAAAGTAACAAGTAACATACTGGTAATTACCGGTGGCGTAATGTGCATCGTAGGTATTGGCGTTGCCGTGAGTAGTCTGAGCGGTCTTTTTGATCCCAATGCTTCGCATTATGATTATGGTAATGCCCCCGACATTTTGGGCTACGGCGGCGCTATATTGATGGTAGCTTCTATACCATTTGCACTTGCGGCCAGGAAAAACAAAAAACAAGCAAGGTTGTATATGCAAAAAGAAAATATAACAATAGCCCCGGGAATAAAAACTGTAGGGCTTGTTTCAGTAGGTATCAGAATAAGATTATAATAGAATTATATTTTTTTTTATTGAGTCACAATTAAAATTGATTATGAAAAATAAAACTTCAATTTATTTATTTTACCTGCTGTTACTATGCTTTCCGTTTACAAAAGGGGCTTGCCAGTCAATAGAGGATTCTATTATGATTGCTAATAGTGAGAAGTGGAATGTGGATTACAAAAAAGGAATACTCACACTTACTCAAACAGGGTCAGATCAAACATTTACCATGAATCTCATAAAACTGGATTCCGGTAAAATAAAACAAAGAAAGAAAGAAAGCACTGATATAGAATTTTCCGGCTCAGGAGGTTTAGATCAAAGTAAATACATGACGATTAAGAAAAGCAGATTATATAAATTGCAATCGGGAACTAATGAAAATTCAACAGAAGCTTTATTTGCAATAGCTGATGTTTCAAAAGAAAAAAGGGAAACATTCCTGGGAAAAATATTAAGCAAAAACAATGAAGGCAAAGATGAGGTAATAAGTTCTACAAGCAATATTTACGGAACGATAAAACGAAACAACTCCGCGATAGTCTGGAAGTTTAGCTTAGATAATTTGTCGGCAAACAACATGGGGAACGAGGAGCTTCCATTTATCATTTTACCTCCGCCACAGGGATTTTTAAATTCAGAAAAAGACTCTTTGTTTTTTGAGCGTGCATCGTTTAAAGCTGATGCGGTACTTGTTTACATCAACGGCGATCATATTGGAGCTGTTAAGTTTAAAAAAAAGCCTTTCACTATGTGGGTGCGAAAGGATATTGATAATTCTTTGCAGGATGCTATAGCCGTATTATTTGGTGTAATGATCGGGATGAAAGAAAAATAAATATTCATTTTGAATACTGACAATTTTGAATAATTTTATCAGGTTCATACAAAAATTACGGTAATAACATGAAGCGACTTATTCTTCGTTTATTGTTGATCGTTTTATTATTGGGATTAGCGTGGGTCATTCGTTATGCCTGGGTATCGTTTCCCATAATCAGCGGTTATAATGCTAAACAAATGTGTACCTGTGTATATGTTTCAGGAAGTGATCCAAAGGATATTGACTCCAGCGACCTTGGGGAACTTCCTTTAAGCATCGCCACTAATAAAGTTAACTACGAAGACTTATCAGTAACCAGTACAGTTTGGGGAACTGCTTCGAAAAAAGCTATTTACAGAAAAGGAACAGGCTGTACGCTTATTAATGATATGAGTGAAAAACAATTGCGGTTACAATCTTTTGTAATACCTGCGGCAATAGTGCAGAATACGGACAGCATTGCATGGCCGAGCGGTGATAAGATAGTGGATACATTTCCCTTTGCCATAAATAAAAACAAACTGCAGGCGGCAGTTGATAATGCCTTTAAAGAACATTATCCCGGGAAAAAGCAGCGCACAAGAGTTGTGATCATCTTGTATGATGGGCAACTAATTTTAGAAAAATATGCACCGGGGTTTAATAAGGATACAAAAATGTACGGTTGGTCTATGGCAAAAAGTTTTACCGCCGCATTGATTGGCACTCTTGTTCAAAACGGAAAATTAACTGTAGATGAGCCTGCACCGGTACCTGAATGGAATGATCCAAATGATTCGAGGCATGCCATCACGATAAAAAATTTATTGCAACAAACAAGCGGGCTGGACTTTAAAGAAGATTATACCAAAGCAAGCGATGTAACTAACATGCTGTATAAAGAAGATGACATGGCTGCTTACACTGCTTCCCATTCGTTGGCTCACAAACCCGGAACCATATTTAATTACTCCAGCGGTAACAGCAATATTCTTTCACGAATTATAAGGCAAACGATTGGAGAAAAGGATTACGCAACATTCCCTTTCAAAGAATTGTTTTACAGAATAGGCATGTACCATACTTTATTTGAGCCTGATGCATCCGGTACTTATGTTGGTTCTTCTTACATCAATGCAACCGCAAGAGATTATGCCCGCTTCGGTTTGTTGTATTACAACGATGGTGTATGGAATGGAGAAAGAATTTTACCCGTTGGCTGGGTGAAGGAAACGCAGTTAGCTCCGCAGGCTAATCCTTATAAAAATTACGGCTACCAGTTATGGTTAAATGGTTTTGATGAAAAACATCCCTCACAAAAAGCATTTCCTGATGTTCCCGATGGCATGTTTTATTGCGACGGTTATGCGTATGAAAACATTTATATTATTCCATCAAAAAAATTGGTGGTTAGATTAGAGCTAACCCTTGACAAATCGTTTGATGAAAATGCATTTTTGAAAAGTATACTTGATAGTATTCAATATTAGAATTAATTATTTCTTCTTTGAAGCCTGGTAATAAATCTACTTTTCGTTTCTTGAACTTTCTGAATACCGTCCCTTTTATCCTTGCATATTATTAATCCTAAAAAAATTCTCTGCTAAAAAAATGATCCACCTAATTTCTATCACCACCTAATATGATCTATTTCATATACTAAACAACAAAATTCACCGACTTTTGCATTCAAAAAATTAAGGATAAATACTTGTTGAATGTCTAAAGCAATATATGTAGCCTCTTCTGAATCCGATAGCGGAAAAGCCGTTATTACTCTTGGGCTGATGAACATCCTGGTAGGAAGAATTAAGAAGATCGCCTACTTTAAACCCGTTATCAGGGAAANNACTCAATGTTACCTATGAGGATTCTTATGCCTTCAATTATAAGGAACTGTTGAAATACCGCAGCGAAGGCAACAATGCGTATATCATAGATACAATTATTGCAAAATATAAGAAGCTGGAAGATGCCTATGATTTTGTGGTAGTAGACGGAATGGATCTTGAAGGAGAAGGAGCCTCCTTTGAATTTTCTTCGAACATAGAAATTGCCAAGAACCTGGGAATTCCTTTAATACTTGTAGCCAAAGCGGATGGGTATTCTTCGGATGAAGTAACCAGGAATGTATTATCTACCCTGCAGACTTTATCAGAAAAAGAAGTACGGGTGGTAGCAGTAATTGCCAATAAGACTGACCCCGCAAATGCAGAAGAGTTAAAGAGTTTGTTAGCGCGCCTGTTGCCTGAAGCTGTTTTAAATTCTGTTATACCAATGACCAGGGAATTAAAGAGCCCTACCATGAAGGAAATAGTGGAAGCAGTTGATGGTCAATTGTTATTCGGAGAAAATTACCTTTCCAACAGGGTAGATCATTTCATTGTTGGCGCTATGCAATTGAGCAACTGCCTGCTACACCTGGAAGAGAATACCTTAATTGTTACGCCGGGTGACCGCNNAATTATCCCAAAGTGGCTGGCATGATTCTTTCCGGAGGGCTAGAACCTGATGAACCAATCATAAAGCTGGTAGAAGGATTGGAAAGGGTAGTACCTATTGTACAGGTGCAAACAGGCACGTTTGAAACCGTAAAAATAGTGGGTGCTGTAAAATCAAAAATTTACGCTGAAAATAAATCCAAGATAGAATTAGCCATCAATACTTTTGAAAAATATACGGATACCAATGCACTTGTAGATAAGATCGTCACATCCCGCCCGGAAGGAATGACACCAAGAATGTTTCAATATGAAATGGTTAAGCGGGCAAAACAGGCAAAGAAGCATATTGTTTTACCGGAAGGTAATGATGACCGTATTTTAATTGCTGCTGAAAAATTATTAAAACAGGGAATCGTAAAACTTACTATTCTGGGGAAAAAAGAGGATATTGAAGCTTCTCTGAAAAAATTGAATCTTGAAATCGATCCTGCCAATGTACAAATCATTAACCCGGCTGAATCACCCGATTTACCTGATTTCATTTCTACCCTTTATGAATTGCGCAAGAATAAAAATGTGAGTTTTGATATGGCCACCGATCTTATGAAAGACAGCGCCTACTTCGGAACCATGATGGTGTATAAGGGCCTGGCAGATGGAATGGTATCGGGGTCTATTAACACGACTCAACATACTATACGGCCTGCCCTTCAATTTGTAAAAACAAGGCCCGGAGTTTCTACTGTTTCCTCCATATTTTTTATGTGCCTTGAAGATCGTGTGCTGGTATTTGGCGACTGCGCTGTGATACCCAAACCGACATCAGAACAACTGGCTGATATTGCCATCTCATCAGCAGAAAGCAGTATTCAGTTCGGCATTGAACCAAAGATAGCCATGCTTTCTTACTCATCCGGTACTTCTGGCGAAGGAGAAGAAGTTGAAAAGGTAAGACGTGCAACAGAATTAGTAAAAACACGCAGACCTGATCTGCAGATAGAAGGCCCGATTCAATATGATGCAGCCGTAGACCCGGCTGTTGCAAAAAAGAAATTACCCAAATCAAAAGTAGCAGGCCAGGCCACCGTTTTAATTTTTCCCGATCTTAACACAGGAAACAATACCTATAAGGCTGTACAACGGGAAACCGGCGCAGTAGCTATCGGACCAGTCTTACAGGGATTAAATAAACCTGTAAATGATCTTAGCAGAGGATGTACCATAGATGATATTTTTAATACTGTAGTAATTACCGCCATACAGGCGCAGCAATAATAAAATAATCTCTATTTACCGAAGGAATAAAATTTGCCTATAAGCATGAATATTTTTGTCATCAACTCCGGAAGCAGTTCAATAAAATATCAGCTGATTGATATGCCCGATGCAACGGTAATATGTAGCGGAATCATTGATAAAATAGGTATGGAAGATTCAACCATTCTTCATAAGACTTTCATAGAAGGGAAAGAACAGGATATTAAAAAAGACATCAGCATTAAAGATCATGAAGAAGGATTGAAGGCAGTTGCAAGCCTATTGACGGATCCGGTAACTGGTGTCATCAAAGACCATTCAGCAATTCATATTGTTGGCCACCGTGTCGTTCATGGCGGTGAAAGCTTTTCAGCAACAACAAATATTACAGAAGAGGTAAAAGAAAAGATTAAACAATTATTCCCCCTTGCGCCACTGCATAACCCCTTAAATTATTTAGGTATTGAAATAGCTGAAAAATTGTTTCCTGTTTCCAAACAGGTAGCTGTTTTTGATACCGCATTTCACCAAACCATTCAACCTGTTGCTTACCGGTATGCCATACCCGACACTTTTTATCGTGAAGATGGGATAAGAGTTTATGGATTTCATGGAACCAGCCATAAAAATGTAAGCGAAAAAGCAATTGAATATCTTAAAAAAGAAAATTCCAAAATCATCACGATTCACCTTGGTAACGGTTGCAGTATGACTGCAATTCTAAATGGTCAATCCATAGAAACCAGTATGGGCTTCGGTCCTATGAATGGACTAATAATGGGTACCCGTTGCGGTGATTTTGATCAATCAGCAATATTCTACCTGGTGAACCAATTGGGTTATGATATTGAGAAGGTAAATACGCTTCTGAATAAGAAAAGCGGAATGGTGGGTTTAACTGGTCATAGCGATATGCGGGAAATAAAAGCAAAAATAGAAAGTGGTGATAAGGAAGCCCAACTGGCTTATGATATGTATGCCTGGCGCATAAGGAAATATATCGGCGCATATACCGCACTGCTAAATGGTCTTGATGGGATTGTTTTCACCGGTGGCGTTGGAGAAAATGACTCGCTAATGCGTAAACTTTGTTCCTCCGCTATGGATTACCTCGGCATCCAACTGGATGAAAATAAAAATGAAAGCCAGTTACATAGTTTAAGGGAAATCAATACTGATAATTCACCCGTGAAGATATTGGTTATCCCCACTAATGAAGAGCTGGAAATTGCCACACAATGTTTTCATTTATTGAATTGACGGTAAAACAAAATTCAGGCAGATCAAAGTCTTACAATTTCTCATTAAAATTTTCCTTTACTTTTATGAAAATATTTTTCATGAAAACTTTATTGGTTTTTTTCATCATTGCCATTAGCCTATTCGGCTGCAATTCAGCAACTGAAAAATCACAAAAAAATACCGCAGACAGTACTGTTAATCATCACCTTGCCAAAGCTTCAAGAGCCGATGAAAATGGATGGATCTATCTTCATCTTGAAGGCTCGCCGGCTGACATTGGTTACCAGCATGGATACCTGGCCGCTAACGAAATAGATACTTCTCTTCAGGCAGTAGCCTATACCCTTGCGCATCAAACCAAAAAAGACTGGAATTTCTACAGGAGAGCTGCGAGGAGTTTTCTATGGGATAAACTTGACCGTGAGTATAAGGATGAGATCAATGGTATAGTAGAAGGCCTTCATGCAAAAAATAAGAATTATGATAGCCTTGATATTACAGCTTATAATGCGATGGAGGAGCTTGCTTATTATTATGTTCCTTCGCTGGAAAACGCTGCAAAAGCACATAGTGGCGATAATAAAGCGCCGGGTAACTGCAGCGCTTTCATTGCAACCGGTAGTTATACCAAAGACGGAAAAATAGTAATGGGTCATAATAACTGGACTTCCTACATTGTTGGCNNGTCACCATATTTTAATGGATTGTATGCCTGGATTCATCCATAGCGGGGATGATTTTTTAGAAACCGATGCAGGAATATTAATAACTGAAACAACGATCACCCAATTTTATTTATTCGACTCTACTGGTATTCCTGAATTTATGCGTGCCCGCAAAGCAGCCCAATACGCAAACAGTATTGATGATGTAGTAAAAATTTTTGTTACCGGCAATAATGGCGGCTACGCAAACGACTGGCTGATTGGTGATACCAAAACCAATGAGGTAGCCAAGCTGGAACTTGGCTTAAAAGATTACCGCGTTTGGCGCAGCAAGGATACTGCTATAATTGGCAGCAATTTTCCCAGCGATCCGAAATTAATAAGAGAAGAAACGACATTTAATGTCAATGACAAAACCACTTCACCTAATGCCAGGAAATTGAGAATGGAAAAACTGGTTTGCATAGATCTGAAAGGCAAAATAGATGCAGAAACCGGGAAGCAAATTGAAGCCGACCATGTGAATACACTAACTAATAAAGCCGCTGATAACTGATGCGTAATTTGCGGCCATATTGATACAGACCCTCTGGGATGTAAAGAATGGGACGAGCCGCCTTTTTACCCGATGGGTGCCGTACAGGGAAAAATAACTACCACCGATTTAGCGAACCACATGGAATTTTGGGCGCACATGGGCCACCCATGCGGCGCCGATTTTATAGGCGCTCCATTTTACAAAGAACATCCGCAATTTGCCTGGATGAGCAAGTATTTGACAGAGATGAAATCTTATCCCTGGACCTTGTTTTCTGCAAAGAAATCCTAAGGATATTATTGATAAATTTCTTCCTAAAAAAGCGATGGTTGTTTTCAGGAAAAAACAACCATCGCTTTTTTTCATTAAATAAAAGAATTAAGCGCTGTGAATCAGTTTAATTTTTTATTTCAGGTATGGTTATTTTTTCAATACCTGAATTCCGGCAAAACGAATTGTAATCTTCAACCAATTTCTGCAGGTCCGTATATTCAGTTTTGAAAGGAGCCCATATAGCATTTAATTCAGCCAGCCTGTCTCTCTGGCCTTTGGTAACACCTGGAATATTTACATCCATCTCGCCTTTTAAGAATATATAATCAGCGGTTAGCTTGTTTACAAAATTGATAATATCATCATTGCTTTTGGCTTTTGGCTGAACCAGTTTTTCTTCCCACGTGGTTAATTTTTTTATCAAAGACTTGCCACTGTCAATTGCAGCTTTATATTTTAGAGTATCAGTAAGGAGTCCTGCAAGTTCATTAATCTGCTTACGGATTTCCCTCATTTGATTTACATCATCATGTATCTCTTTTATTTTTCCGTCAACTACAGCAAGCGTTTTTTCCTGATCTTCATATTCTGCCAGGGTTGCTTTTATGCGTGGATCGGGAATTACTTTGAAACTGCACTTCATTTCCTCTGTTTCATGTTTCAAAACCAGCGTATATTCCCCCGGGGATACTCTCCGGCCTTTATAACTTCCTTCAATAGAGTCACCATTTACACCGGGCAGAGTCGCATACCTTAAATCCCAGACAAAGCGATTAAGTCCGGGCTTATTAGGTAACAACGGATCTTCATTCGGGCCTCCGGGAAACTTAATAAATTTCTTATCAGGCCTGGTTGAATAACTGCGTACTAACACCCCTTTATCATCAAGGACATTGAGCGTTAATTTTATGGAATCCGGTTTATCAGGTACTACATAATATATAGATACTCCTGTGGCAGGATTTGTTCCCGCACTTGATGTTGCCGGAGCATCATCATCATCTTCATCTTTTATAGCATCCAGTGCGCTGCTGCCCGACACACGATATGCATTTGAAGGAGTAAGTAATTCAAGTTTGTTTGGAATATCTCCGCCGGGAAACTGTCGTAATACCTGCATATCATCTAATATCCAATAAGCCCGTCCCATAGTGGATGCAATCAGGTTTCCGTTATGAACCATCAGATCGGTAATGGGAGTTACCGGTAAATTCAACTGGTGGGGGAGCCAGTTTTTACCTCCGTCATAAGATATATAAAACCCTGTTTCTGTGCCGGCATATAAAAGATCTTTCTGTACATCATCTTCCCGGATGCACCTCGTAAATGCTCCATATGGAATGCCATCGCTGATGTTAGTCCAGGTTTTACCATAGTCTGTAGTCTTATATATAGCCGGCGTTAGGTCATTAAACTTATATCGCGTAGTTGCAATATAAGCTGTTGCCTTATCGAACGGCGAAATCTCAATACAATTTACCAGGCATTCCTCAAGNNGTCCAGATAACGCCTCTTTCTAATGATGGCTCTTTCACATAAGCTATTGTAGCATAATTTTCACCACCGGCCCCTTCATTGGTATAGGGAACCCCGCTTTGTCCCATCTTAGCGGTATCATGCCGTGTAAGGTCAGGAGAAATTACCTCCCAAG
>PKYU01000217.1 GCA_003132765.1 Chitinophagaceae bacterium
AAGATATGCGCATTTGTGCCGAAGCTGTGAAGAAAAACCTCCTGGATTCAGGAGCCGATAGAGCTAATGTAATGGCTACAGATGGCCATCCTGTAGTTTATGGAGAAAAAATTATAGATAAAAATAAACCCACTGTACTAATTTATGGTCATTACGATGTACAGCCTGCTGAACCCCTGGAACTCTGGCACAGCGGGCCATTTGACCCTGTTATAAAAGATGGAAAAGTATTTGCCCGAGGATCAGCGGATGATAAGGGCCAGTTTTTTATGCATGTAAAAGCTCTTGAAACTATGGTAAAGACTAATACCATGAGTACCAATATTAAGTTTTTGATCGAGGGCGAAGAGGAAGTTGGCTCGCCGAACTTGGGGAAATTTGTAGCAGAAAATAAAGACCTTTTGAAAGCAGATGTTATACTAATTAGCGACAGTTCCATGCTAAGCATGGAAAATCCTTCACTTGATATTGGTGTTCGTGGTTTATCATACATTGAAGTTGAAGTAACGGGTGCCGAGAGGGATTTGCACAGCGGAACATATGGTGGCGCAGTCGCCAACCCAATTACCATTCTCGCGAAAATGATTGCAACTTGTCATGATGAAAATAATCATATCACTATTCCTGGATTTTGTGATGACATGGCAGAAGTTTCATCAGAAGAAAGAAAATTAATGAATAAGGCACCTTATGATGAAAAGGAATATAAAAAAGAACTTGGGGTTAGCAAATTATGGGGTGAAAAAGGCTACACTACAATTGAGAGAACCGGCATCCGTCCAACGCTTGAAATTAATGGAATCTGGGGAGGATATACCGGAGAAGGCGCTAAAACAGTTTTGCCATCAAAAGCCACTGCAAAAATTTCAGCCAGGCTTGTGCCTAATCAATCATCGGGGAAAATGACCAAATTATTATTGGATTATTTTACAAAAATTGCTCCCTCATGCGTAACGGTAAAATCATTTGAACATCATGGAGGAGAGCCATATATGACACCTATCGACAGTAAAGGGTATAAGGCAGCCTCAAAAGCAGTTCAAAAAACTTTCGGTAAAATACCTATACCTGTTCGGGGTGGCGGAAGCATTCCCATGTGCTCAATACTTGAAAAAGAACTTGGTATCAAAATTATTTTTATGGGTTTTGGACTAGATAGCGATAACCTTCATTCCCCAAATGAAAAATATGGAATTGAAAATTTCTATAAAGGGATAGAGACCATCCCGTGGTTTCATAAATACTTTTCGGAATCCTGATTTCGAAATTTGATTTTTGTATTCGTTCCTCAATTACCAGGATTATTTATGAATTTTACAGTATAAAGTATCCTTTTAGAAAAGTAATACTTATTTACCCTTTCGAATTTTTTGGCTAAAAATATGGCCTAAATTTTCTAATACTTATTGCTGTATTTTTGCGAGCACTTATCATCTANNTTTCCTAAACTTGAAGGAGAACTTGGCAGCAGAATGCAATTCAGGGGTAAAGAAAAAATAGTTTGGAGCCTGAACAATTATCTAGGTCTTGTAAATCATCCTGAGATAAGGAAAAAAGATAGTGAAGCTGCTGCAAGATGGGGTATGGGAAATCCAATGGGTTCCAGGATGATGACAGGTAATACGAATATGCATGAAAATTTAGAAAAGATTCTTGCAAAATTTGTGAGCCGCGAAGATGCGATGCTACTCAATTTCGGATACCAGGGAATTATGAGCTGCATTGATGCTCTAGTGAACCGAAGAGATGTTATTGTTTATGACGGTGAANNTCATAGATGGAATGCGTTTGCACATGGGATTCAGTTATAAATTCAGGCATAATGATATTGAGGATTGTGAAAAGCAATTACAAAGGGCTGAAAAAATGGCCAAAAAAAATGGTGGTGGCATTTTAGTAATTACTGAAGGAGTATTTGGCATGAGTGGAAACCAGGGAAAGATTAAAGAAATTGTTTCCCTTAAAAAGAAATATAATTTCCGTTTGCTTATTGATGATGCCCATGGATTTGGAGCAATGGGGCCTACTGGCGCCGGCGCAGATGAGCAGCAGGGATGCCAGGCAAGTGTTGACCTTTACTTCAGCACGTTTGTAAAGAGTATGGGTAGCATAGGTGCATTTATAAGTGGGCCAAAAAATATAATGACTTTCCTTCGCTATAATGTTCGTTCCCAGATTTTTGCAAAGAGTCTTCCGTTGGTTGTTGTGGATGGAATGATAAAAAGAATGGAAATGCTTAAAACAATGCCTGAGCTTCGTCAAAAATTATGGCATATTGTAAATAAGCTTCAAAGTGGCCTGAAGGAAAAAGGATTTGATATTGGCACTACCAATAGCCAGGTCACCCCTGTTTTCATGAAGGGTGATCTTCCAGAAGCTACAAATATGGTAATGGATATGAGAGAAAATTTTAACATTTTCTGCTCAGTCGTAGTTTTCCCTGTTATTCCGAAAGGACAAATTATCTACAGATTAATACCCACTGCGGCTCACTCAGATGAGGATACTGATATTACCCTGCACGCATTTGAAGAAACAAAAAAGAAATTAGATGCCGGCCTTTACCGGGCTGAAGATATTCCTGATATGGCCGATCTTGCCGGAGTTGCACAAAAGGGTGAAATGTAGACAGGAAAAGAAACATATCCAGAGTACCTTTTGGCTTTGCTTATCAATAATCCTGCAAGCTTTCATTCTGGATGAAATTGGAATTAATCATCGTTCTACTTCGAAAAATTCACGAATAGCTATAAAAAAAAGGGGCCGGATATAAATCCACCCCTGTTATAATCCAATATCCTATGAAAAACCGAGTTTGAAACTGATTGAACAGTTCCCTTATATTTTTATCTGGCTTTCACCATGATGCTTTGAACGTTAACTTAAAATCACTATAACTTTCAGTTTTATAAGCCCCATCTCCAAAATATTTCAAAAAAGGCTCAATCTCTTTGGGTTCCAGAAATCCCTGAACTGCAAGAGGTTCTGATTTTTCATCCGGAATTACAACTGTAGTTGGAAACCCGGGCTCTCCTGAAGTTACATATAGAGCAAACTCATTTAGCTTATAATTATTGTTATAACTGAAATCTTTATTTTTCCATTGCACCATTTCCCTCGTTTCCGCATTTAATTTCACTGCGTAAAAATGGTCATTTATATACGAAATTACCTTCGAATTATTGTATGTCTTTCTTTCCATTACTTTACACCAATAACACCAATCTGTATACAGATCAATAAGAACAGGCCTCGGCTCAGATTTCAATTTCACTGTCAACTCATCCATATTAATCCATGATAATTTGGCATGATTAGTTGGTGTAACTTTAGCATTAGTAAAGCTCAATAGAAAAAATACAAATAGAAATTTCATTTTTTTCGCCATCGCATTGTTATAACGTACGTAATTAACCTTTTATTGGATTAAAAAAAATTAGCAGCAATTGAATATTAAATTTTTAAACTTTTTCAATCAAATCATGTAATAATTAAATTCATGCATAAAATAGTACTTGCGATCACAGGAGCTAGTGGATCCATATATCCAAAAATATTACTCGATAAATTAAGAAATCTCAAAGATCAGTGGACTTCCCTGGCGGTAGTTATCACTGATAATGCAAAAATTGTGTGGGAAACGGAATTGGGAAATAAGAATTATCAATCTTATCAGGTTAGCTATTTTTCACAAAATGATTTTATGGCTCCGTTTGCATCAGGTTCAGGAGATTACGATATTATGATTATTGCCCCCTGCAGTATGGGGACNNGATCGCTTCAGGAATATCAGGAGATCTTATTTCAAGAGCAGCGGATGTGATTTTGAAGGAAAGGAGAAAATTGATCTGCGTAGTAAGGGATACGCCATATAGTCTTGTGCATATTCGCAACATGGAGACAGTCACATTAGCCGGAGGTATTATTTGCCCTGCTACGCCGTCATTTTACAGCAAACCTAAATCGATTGAAGAAGTTGCAGCAACAGTGGTAGATAGAGTTATTGATATAGTGGGGCTCAAAAATGAAACTTTTCGCTGGGGTCAATAAATTTTGAGATGATCTATATCCAACGCGTTTAGCAAAGAATCAAATAAGTATTATTATCTAAGATCTACCACTTCTACCTTTGGGTGTTCCTTCGTATCAAATACAAACACATTATCGGGTATATTGGTATTTGTTTTCATACTGGTAATACTATAAATATATCTGTCGCCGGTCTTTTGAAATACCTCTGTACTTATTGTAGATTGAGTTTTTTTATCAACTTCTACCAATACTTTGAAAAATGGTTTTGTTTTATCGACCGGCGTCAATTCAATTTCCTGGATAATTTTACTTCCCTGTTTAATGTCCTCATTGAGTTTATATAAAAAATCTTTGTCATAGAAATTAGTGAACATTTTTTGAGGTGTTATCGTATTTGCAGATGCATCAAATTGTGAAATTTGAACTTCATTTGCGGATTTATCATAAGTCCATATATTGGTTCCGTCACTATAAATTTCCTGCCCGGAAATACTAACTCTGTATTTAGAACCCTTCATGTTCACGATGCCTGTTTTTGTACCTAAGCCTTTTCCGGATGCATTTTCAATTTTCAGTACAAAATGCGCTACAACTGATTGATAACCTTTNNAACCTTTGAATATGGCACTAACCTTATCTAATATCTTTTTGGCATCCTGATCGCTTTTTCCTATATAAGAAGACTGGGAAAAAGTCTTTATGGAAACAAACACAAAGAAGCAAAGCAGTAATTTTTTTATCATCAGAATTTAATTTATGAAATTACTAAGGGTAACAAATATACGATATAGACATTGTTTAGTAATAGCTGTTTAATTTTGAGCAAAAGCTAACTGTTAAAGCAAACTAAAAATAAGTAGTTTTGTCTTTTTTTAGTAATAATTATTGGTTGCCTAAACCAAAGCAAATGATTTCTTTTGAATCAAAGAATAAGTCATTTAAATAATTTAAAAAAGGAATAGACCTCATAAATAACACATAAATAACAGGAATTTAGAAATGGAGGACCCAATTCAGGATCTGCTCATTTCCGAAAGTATTTTTAAAGGCTCATTATTCGAATTACCGGCGCTGAAATCCTTGGCCGCCTTAATAAAGCTGACAAATATGGGTTGAGGATTTTCTACCGTACTTTTCAATTCTGGATGATATTGCACTCCTATAAAAAACGGGTGATTGATAAGTTCCATAATCTCAACCAAACCTGTTTGAGGATTAATACCGCTGGCTATCATTCCCGCATCTTCAAAGCGACTTAGATATTGGTTATTAAATTCCCATCGGTGACGGTGCCGTTCATTTATTTCAACAACACCGTATATGGAATGTGCCAGTGTATTTTCTTTGAGGATGCATGGGTAGGAACCTAAACGCATAGTGCCCCCTTTCATAGTAATTTTCTTCTGCTCTTCCATCATATCAATAACAGTGTTGGCCGTATCTGGCTGCATTTCGGTAGAATCTGCATCCATTATTCCCAGAACATTTCGGGCAAATTCTATTGCAGACATTTGCATTACAAGGCAAATACCAAAGAAGGGCATTTTATTTTCACGGGCATACTTAATCGCCACAATTTTACCATCAACTCCCCTAAAACCAAACCCCGGTGCAACGAGAAGACCATCAAGCCCCGTAAGCTTTTCAGATACATTTTCTTCGGTTATATATTCGCTGTGAACATTGACTATTTGAACTTTACAATCATTCTCTGCTCCGGCATGTATAAATGCTTCGAGGATGGATTTATAGGCATCCTGCAATTCAATGTATTTTCCAATCAGTCCAATCATCACCTTGCTATGAGGATGCCTTATTTTTTCCAGGAACACCCTCCATTTACCAAGTTCAGGTTCATTATGCTTAGTAATATTTAATTTCTGCAGTACGATAAGGTCCAGTTTTTCACGCATCATCAATATAGGAACTTCATAAATTGTGGATGCATCTGCAGCTTCAATTACTGCATTTTCTTTTACATTACAGAATAAAGCAATTTTTCTTTTAAGATCATCACCGAGAGGTCTTTCTGTTCTGCAAACCAGGATATCCGGATGAACCCCATTCTCGCTCATCAACTTAACACTGTGCTGGGTTGGTTTCGTTTTAAGTTCTTTTGCAGCTTTCAGATAGGGGATTAAAGTAAGATGGACAACTATACAATCCTCATCCGGCATCTCCCATTGCAACTGACGCACCGCTTCAATAAATGGCAGGCTCTCAATATCTCCCACAGTGCCGCCAATCTCAGTTAATATGATATCAAACTCTTTCTTTTCTCCAAGTAACATCATCCTTCGTTTAATCTCATCCGTTATATGAGGCACTACCTGAACGGTTTTACCAAGGTAATCCCCTTCTCTTTCTTTATTAATCACTGTTTGATAGATGCGGCCCGTAGTAACATTATTAGCCTGGGAAGTATAAATATTCAAAAATCTTTCATAATGTCCAAGATCAAGGTCAGTTTCTGCTCCATCTTCAGTTACATAACATTCTCCATGTTCATAGGGATTCAGAGTGCCGGGATCAACATTTATATATGGATCGAATTTTTGTATGGTTACCCTCAAACCTCTTGCCTGCAGAAGTTTTGCAAGCGAGGCGGCAATAATCCCTTTACCTAAAGAAGAGGTAACTCCGCCGGTTACAAAAATATACTTTGCCATACTATTGACATTTGTTTTAAAAATAAAATGCCATTCAAAACAACGGGTAACCTAAATGCTGTTTGAACAACTTTAAAAAACTGACCGTCGGAAAATGTATAGAAGAAGAAAAGTCCGTGAGGTCATGCAAACTTACAGAAAATTCAGGTGGAAAAATGAAGATTCTATCTATGTGGAAAAGATATGGACAACCAATCTGAAGGCAGCATTTCGCGACACTTTAATATTTTTTTTAATCATACAGCATATTTGAAAGGTGGTTTTTCACATAATCATTCACTCCATCCTCAAGGGAATACATTTTTTCGCCATACCCGGCCTCCCTTATTTTTTGCATTTCAGCCTGTGTATAGTATTGGTATGTATCTCGAATGTCATCTGGTATATCAATATATTGAATATGAGCATGTTTGTTCATCGCGGAAAAGGTAGCATTTGCCAGATCATTAAAACTCCTGGCCTTTCCAGTACCCAAATTATATATAGCAGAAGGAAAAGCCTTTCTTTCTGCCCAGGTTTCCAAAAACCAATAACAAATACTGAGGACGTCCTTTATATATACAAAATCCCTGAGTTGTTCACCATCCCGAAATTCCATTTTATGCGATTTGAATAGTTTTACAAATCCCTTTTCCCTGATTTGGTTATAAGCATGAAAAATAACGCTGGCCATTCTTTTTTTATGATATTCATTCGGTCCATATACATTAAAAAATTTCAATCCTGNNTGACGAAGCACCCATTTATCAAATTCATTTTTTGATACCCCGTAAGGGTTTAATGGTTTTAAATCTTTAATAATATCGTGATTATCGCTGTATCCGAGCTCTCCCATACCATACGTTGCGGCAGAGGATGCATATACCAGGGGAACATTATTGCCGGTGCAGTATTTCCAAACATTTATTGAATAGTCAACATTTAGGTGCTCAAGGATAGAATAGTCAAATTCTGTGGTATCAGTTCTGGCCCCCATATGGTAAAAAAAATCTATGACAGGTTGATGCTTTTCAAGCCAATTAAAAAAAAAATCTCTTTCAACTTTTACGGAAAAATTCTTTCCCGAAAGATTGGGTTCTTTTTCTGCTTTCGAAAAATCATCCACCAGGATAAGATTATTATATCCTTTTCCATTTAAGAAGCCAACAATGCAGCTACCAATAAATCCTGCAGCGCCTGTTACTACAATATTTGAATTCTTATTCATTTATTCCGGAAGGTACATTTTGAAATAATTCCCGATTGCATTATCATATTTTTCACTCCAATCAGCGACCTTTCCCCAGTTTTCATTTGCTATTATGAAATCCCCTGAGGTTACAAATCCTAATTTCTCAAAAGGTATTTGTAAAGTATTTTCAAATGATACTGAAACAGCTGGTTTTACCGATACAATAATCCTGCCCTGCGCTTCCCCAAACCAAAATGCGTCACTTCGTATATCAGAGCTGGGCTGAACAACATTAAAACCCAGCAATCTGGTAAATGAACTTTCGCAAAGAGTAATAAAAAGACCGCCTTCGCTAATATTATGCGCTGATTGAATTAATTTTTTGGAAACTAGGGTACTAACTACTTTATGTAATCGAAATTCTTCCTCAAGGTTAAAATAAGGAGCCGGAGAAAATTCTATACCACATATTTTGTGGAGGTATTCGGAACATGCAATATCATTTTGGCTGCCTCCCAACAAATAAATGATATCTCCTTCACTCTTAAAATCAAGGGTCATTCTATTTGCTGCATTTTCCAAAATACCTACCATACCAATTGTAGGAGTTGGATAAACANNGGGAGTTTCAAATTTGAGACAAGCCTCAGACATGCCTTTAATACTTTCCACAAATTGAAAATAGACTTCCGGATCATAGGGGTTTCCATAATTGAGGCAATTAGTAACTCCCAACGGTGTGCCCCCGCTGCAGACAATATTTCTTGCGGCCTCACTTACTGCAATCATGCATCCGATGTATGGGTTTGCAAATACGTACCTGCTGTTGCAATCGGTTGTAAGCGCAAGGGCCTTAGAAGTTCCTTTTACTGCGACCACTGCTGCATCAGATGGACTATTCGTGTTTAGGTTTGCAGTTCCAACCATACTATCGTATTGATTATATACCCATTTTTTGGAAGCAATATTTGGCAATCCGATCAATTTTTCTGCTATTGATATCAACGCTGAAGGTAAAGGAACAGTGTTGATATCAAATGCCTTAATCTTTTCAAAATAAGCAGGCATTTTGAACGATCTTTCATAAACAGGTGCCCCACCTCCCAGCACAAGGCTTTCCGCAGGCATTTCTGCTTTTAATTCATCATTCAAGTAAAACCGGAGCGATTTTCCATCGGTCACTTCGCCAATTTGAGAACAAGGTAAATCCCATTTCTCAAATATGGATATTACTTCCTGTTCCCTGCCTTTCTTAACGGTTAACAGCATACGTTCCTGGCTTTCGCTAAGAAGCAGTTCCCATGCTTTCATGTGTTTTTGACGCGTGGGTACTTTATCAAGGTATATATTCATCCCCACACCTCCTTTTGCACTGGTTTCAGCAGTTGAACAAATGATGCCTGCCGCTCCCATATCCTGCATACCAATCACAGCCCCGGTAGCGATTACTTCAAGGCAGGCCTCCAATAACTTCTTTTCCTGGAAGGGATCTCCGACCTGCACTGCAGGCAGGTCCTCTGCGCTGTTCTCTGTAATGTCTGCAGATGCAAATGCCGCTCCGCCCANNCATTCCATCTTTACCCGTTGCACTTCCGGCTATAAATACGGGATTCCCCTTCCCGACCGCTGTGGCGCTAACGGTTTCTCCTAATCGAACCACACCTGCGCTCATAGCATTTACCAAAGGATTGGTGTGATAGCATTCTTCAAAATAAATTTCACCTCCAACAGTAGGAACGCCAAAACAATTTCCATAATGACCAATACCATGAACGACTCCACTTAAAAGGTACTTGGTTTTTTCATTTTCAAGATTTCCAAATCTTAATGAATTCAGAGCAGCAACCGGCCGGGCGCCCATAGTAAATATATCCCTGTGGATTCCCCCAACGCCTGTAGCTGCACCCTGAAATGGTTCTATAGCTGATGGATGATTATGACTTTCTATTTTAAAAACTACACCAAGCCCGTCACCTATATCAATCAGCCCTGCGTTTTCCTCTCCCGCTTTTACCAAAAGCCGGGAGCCTTCCCGGGNNGAATTCTTATAACTGCAATGCTCACTCCACATGACAGAATAAGCGCTCAATTCTGTAAAATTGGGAATACGTCCAAGTATTTGAACAATTTTTTCAAACTCTTCTTTTGTAAGACCAAGTTTTTCTGCAGTTTCAACGGTAGTTTCCATATATAACTTAAGAGGTAAAATTACAATCTCATCAGCTTTATAGGTCAAAAAGATGATGAAACAATTTTAACTAACTTCCCACAGTGAACAACCACATTCATAGA
>PKYU01000264.1 GCA_003132765.1 Chitinophagaceae bacterium
TTTTCTTAAACAATATGTAAATCTACTTCAAGTAAAAAGAAAAGATTTTGCCGATCAAATCAGTATTGATGAAACACTCCTGAGCCAGTTCATTAATATGCATCGGATGCCGCCTGAATATATAGCAATAAGACTTGAAATTCATTCAAACAATACCATTCCGGCTACATATTGGTTTAAGCTTGTCGGGAAACAAAGAGAGCACGAGCTTAAAACAGATAAAAAGATAAGAATAAAGGAAAACAAATTCGTGCATAGGAAACTTGCTGTTAATTTTTAGAATTTCATAAAAATCAATAATGTCAAATTTAAGAATCAGGGTTTCTAAAAAAGGCATTGATGTGAGGGTAATAAAATTCTATAGTCATTTAAATTTAAAATAAATCCCACTATATCTGACCTTGCCGGATATCCGGACACCGTGTTGGAGAATGAACGCAGAGGTTGCACTGGAATTTTGTATCCGTCAAATTCAAACCACCTCATTACCCAAGAGCTTCTGAAACTTTTGAAATAGGGAAGGTCATAAGAAAGATAAGAAAATTGAAGTAATGAATATCAGTGTACCGCAAAGTGTACCGCAAAGGGTAAATCTGTTGTATAATTAATTGATTTTCAATATACTTATATTATACTTGGTAGTCCCGACAGGAATCGAACCTGTATCAAAAGTTTAGGAAACTTCTATTCTATCCATTGAACTACGGGACCCGTTCCAAAATTGGAATTTCCGATATACAAAACTAAAGTTCATATCCACTTAAAATTAAGGGGATGGCAAAATTAATGGATTCATTCTATAAATCCCGATTCATCTTTTATTGCGTTTTGAGCCAGATTAGTTATTATTTTTTTTTATCACAAAAAGTATATTTTTGTAGCCGTATTAACTAAATTTTACAATCATGCAAGACATTGCAACAAGAGTTAAAAAAATTATTGTTGACAAATTAGGAGTTGATGAAGCTGAGGTTACACCTGAAGCTTCCTTTACCAACGATTTAGGTGCCGACAGTTTAGACACCGTTGAACTAATCATGGAATTTGAAAAAGAATTTAATATTTCCATTCCGGATGAGCAGGCCGAAACCATCACTACGGTTGGCCAGGCAGTAGCATACCTAGAAGAGCATGCTAAGTAACTATCTTATTTAACAGCGCAGGCAAGCTTATGGAACTAAAAAGAGTAGTTGTGACAGGTTTGGGAGCCATAACGCCTTTGGGTAAATCTGTCCCTGAATATTGGGATGGTTTAATTAATGGTNNGGTTTGCCTGTGAAGTTAAAAATTTTGAACCTACCGAATATTTTGATCGAAAGGAAGCGCGCAAACTGGATAGATTTGCTCAATTTGCCCTTATTGCAAGTGATGAAGCTGTCAAGGACGCCGGGATAACCAAAGAAAATGTAGACCATGATAGGGTAGGCGTAATTTTTGCCAGTGGAATTGGAGGCATAACCACTTTCCAGGATGATGTTATGGAGTTTGCCAGAGGAGACGGTACCCCCCGATTTAACCCATTCTTTATCCCCAAAATGATATTGGATATCGGAGCCGGCCAAATTTCTATACGATATGGTTTCCGTGGCCCCAATTATGCAGTGGTCAGTGCATGTGCAAGCAGCACTAATGGTATTATTGACGCATATGACAATATTCGACTGGGGAAAGCCGATATCATTATCGCCGGGGGCAGTGAAGCAGTTATTTGCGAAGCGGGAGTTGGTGGTTTTAATGCAATGAAAGCCCTGAGCGAACGAAATGATGATCCCAAAACTGCTTCCCGACCTTTTGATAAAGACCGAGATGGCTTCGTAATGGGTGAAGGCGCAGGCGTATTGGTATTGGAGGAACTGGAACATGCCATTGCCAGAGGTGCCAAAATCTATTGTGAAATAGCAGGTGGCGGAGCAACAGCGGATGCCTACCACATTACCGCTCCACATCCTGAAGGATTGGGGGCAAAAAATGTTATGCACGTCGCTTTGAAAGATGCTAACTTAAAGACCGAAGACATTGATTATATAAATGTTCACGGCACTTCAACGCCACTGGGAGATATAGCCGAAACAAAGGCAATTTTAAGTGTTTTTGGAGATAAGGCCTATGATCTGAATATTAGTTCCACCAAGTCTATGACTGGCCACTGCCTTGGTGCAGCAGGTGTAGTAGAAGCGCTAGCCTGCATACTGGCTGTTACAAAAGATGTGGTACCTCCTACTATCAATCATTTTACCGATGATCCGGAATTTGATCCGAAACTTAACTTCACTTTCAACAAACCTCAATACAGGGAAGTAAATGCTGCTCTGAGTAATACTTTTGGATTTGGCGGGCACAATGCTTCTGTAATAATCAAGAAATACGTCAGTTAACACTCATCCTGCTTTCAATCTATCTTTTTAATAAATTTCTAATTTTTGAATTTAATATTTTCTAAGGAGCTTACTTTAAAAATAATTTTCCTATTCACTATGGGAGATTCTTATTCATTTCAACCCGGGCTTCATAAGGATCAATCTAAATTTCTTTAACTTACAATTAAATTCTTTAAATATCCTTTGTGAATTTTTTAAGAAATATTTTTTCTTCGAAATCCGATAGAGATCTGAGGCGACAACTCCGCAATGTACTTGGGTTGGTTCCCGGAAATTTAGATCTGTATAAAACTGCGCTCAGCCATCGTTCTATAAGAGAAGGAGCAGACGAAAATAATGAAAGACTTGAGTTTTTGGGGGATGCAGTGCTCAGCTCCCTTGTTGCGCATTATCTCTTTATGCGATATCCATACAAGGAAGAAGGCTTCCTGACTGAAATGAGGAGTAAAATGGTTAATAGAAATCAATTAAATGAAATTGCCTTAAAAATCGGGTTGAAAAAAATTACTTTTTATAACAGGTTTGATAATTCGTTGAAGATTTCTCAGATTTTTGGTAACACCCTGGAAGCATTGGTCGGTGCTGTATACGTTGATAAAGGTTATAACAAAACCCACCGTTGGGTTAATCAGCATATCATAAGCCCACATTTATTTATGCAGGATCTTGAAAATCTTGATATCAATCAAAAAAATAAATTGTATGGATGGGCAAACAAGAACGGTAAAAATCTTGAATTTGAAACCCTTGAAGAAAAAATTGAAAATGGCAGGAGACTGTTTACGGTCGGTGCAAAAATAGACGGTGTGGTAATAGCAGAAGCAAAAGCTTATAATAAAAAAGATGCCAGCCAGGTTGCAGCCCAGATGGCGGTTGAAAAATTAGGATTAATATGAAATTCGGAATCATCGGGAGTGGCAGCTGGGGAACCGCACTGGCAAAAATTTTGACGGATAATAATAATTCAATCAATTGGTGGATTAGAAGTGAAGCCAATATTGAATACATCAAAAAACGGCATCATAATCCTCAATATTTAAGTACTGCATATTTTGATATTGGTAAGCTTACCATGCATGCCAGCGTTGCAGAGACCATTATTCAATCTGATATCATCATTATCGTAGTTCCTTCAGCATATCTTACTGATACTTTCAGCGGTTTGTCAAAAGATATTTTTTTAAATAAGAAAATTATTTCGGCTGTAAAAGGTATCCTGCCTGAACAAAATTTATTACTGAACGATTATCTCAAAAATGAATATTCTGTTCAGCTTTCAGATTATTTTACCGTACTCGGCCCTTGTCATGCTGAGGAAGTCGCAGCAGAAAAATTATCTTATCTCACTTTTTCAGGGATTGACCTGGCTGTCACGAAAGACATTTCAGCTTACTTCAGGAATGATTATATCAATACAATAGTTAACACAGATATTTACGGCGTGCAGTTCGCGGCAATTTTGAAAAATATTTATGCATTAGGCGCGGGCATAGCTCATGGACTCGAATATGGAGATAATTTCCTAAGCGTGCTGATTTCCAATAGCGGAGATGAAATGGCAGGGTTCTTAAGGAAAGCCGGTATCCAAAATTTAGAAATAGGAAGTATAGATCATTCATTGCATGGTGAGGTAGAAGGTGAAAAACATATTACCAATTATGCTGCTTCGGTATATCTTGGCGATCTGCTGGTAACCTGCTATTCATTATATAGCCGCAACCGGACTTTTGGCAGTATGATCGGCAAAGGATATTCAGTTAAATCAGCCCAAATTGAGATGAATATGGTTGCAGAGGGTTACAATGCCAGCAAATGCATCAATACCCTCAATAAAAATATTCATGCAGATATGCCGATAGCTGAAACGATTTATAAAATATTATGGGAACAGCTTCCTCCCGATGAAGGTTTCCGTGAAATTGAAAAAACGTTANNCGTTAGTATAATAAAATTGGAAATGCCTGTAGCGCATTTATTCTGATTTAGGAAGAATGAAATAAATCGGCAGCAATGCCATCAGCAAATAATTTTCCCTCATCCGTAAGCAATAATCGATCATTTTCACCAATCATCATTTTACCTTCTACATACTTTTTTGACAAATCTTCTATTCTATGCCTTTCTGTTTTTGAAAAATTATTTTCGACCAAATNNAAATGCAGATCCATCCCTTCTATAGTGCGTAATGAAGTCATAATATATTCATTTAATTGATCTTCTTCAGTGAGTTTTTCCTCTTCAAAAGGAATATGATTCTCTCTTATTGACCGGATGTAAAGCATATTGTTCGCTACGTTCCATTTCCTGCTTTTGCCATCAAATGAATGAGCGGAAGGCCCAAAACCCAAATATTTTTTCCTTTGCCAATAACTACTATTATGCCTGCTGCGCAAACCGGGTTTTGCAAAATTCGAAATTTCATAGTGTTCATATCCTGCTTCCTTCATCCATTTCATAAGTATTGNNCATCTGTGTTAACATCAGCTTTTTTCTTCATTAAAATCATTTTTTGCAAAGCTGTTTTTGGCTCAACCGTTAATGCATAACATGCAATATGCGGAATGCCGTATACAATAATGGTATTGACATTCATCTTCAATTCTTCATCAGAAAGCCCGGGCGTACCATAAATAAGGTCAACTGATATGTTATTGAACCCGGCATTTTTCGCTAATAAAATACTTTGGATTGCCTGTTTTTTGGTGTGGGACCGGTTCATCCAATCTAAATCCTTTTCTTTGAAAGATTGTATTCCGATACTTAAACGGTTGATACCAGCATTCTTCCAACCCAATAATTTTACAGGAGCTATATCATCAGGATTGGCTTCAAGCGTAATTTCGCAATTTGAGCTGATTTGAAAATTCTTTTTCAGCGCAGACAATATGGATTCTAATTCAATTATGGTAAGCAGGCTGGGAGTGCCTCCACCAAAATATACGGTTTCAATAATTTCCTTATCGTTTTTTTCGTTTATCAGGGAGATAGATGAAAGTTCAATTTCTTTAATTATTGCACTTATCATCTCTTCCCTGGCGTCAATAATGGTAGAAAAATGGAAATTGCAATAATAACATGCCTTTCTGCAAAATGGAATATGGATATATATGCCCGTCAAGATTTTCTTAAATTGTTTTACAAGCCTGTTACTTTATTGAAACAGGGTTTCAATATTTCATTTTAGATTTGAATGATTATCATGATTGAAACAGCACCCATATCTTTTCTCCGTTTATCCTGTGTAATTGCCATAATGACCTTTTTGTCCGTTCCGAAAACCTTTGGGCAGCAAAAATATACATTGAATTACACTTTTTCAGGTAAAGATACTTCGTATAATTTTCCCAAGCTTGGCCTGGAAATATCTTTTCCCGACAAGTCTTCATCTACGGTTTATATATCAAAACTACCGGCAGTTCTAACATCAAAAGGATTTCCTGCATCTTCCATCGATTCCGTATTCTATGATTCCACTTCAGCGAGAGTTGAATTGTTTTTAGGTGATCAATATAAATGGATAGAGATAAATACGGATAGTGTAGATCAGGAATTTCTTTACGCATCATAATGGAATACGAAACAATTTGAGAATAAGGTAATAGATTTTAGACGGTTGCAACTGCAAGAAGAAAAGTTATTGGCGTATTTTGAAAATAACGGTTATCCCTTTGCAGAAGTTTCGCTGTCAAATGTTACATTTTTAAAAGATCAAATAAAAGCTGATTTAATGGTGCGAAAAGGGCCGCTGTACCATATTGACAGTATAAGAGTGTATGGTAAAATAAAGATTAATAACCTATTTCTTCAGCAATATTTTGGAATTACAAACGGCAGTATTTATGATAATCAAAAACTCCGGTTAATCAGCAGCAAATTATTACAATTGCCTTACCTGCACGAGCAGCAACCGTGGGATGTATCTATGTTAGGTACGGGTTCTATACTCAATTTATATTTACAACCCAAGAAAAGTAGTGAGTTTAATGTATTGGTTGGGTTTTTACCGGCTAATACGACTACTGGCAAAACACAGATCACCGGGGATGTGCATCTCAATCTTAAAAATTCTCTCGGACATGGTGAAAATATTTTGCTTAACTGGCAGCAATTACAGCCACAGTCACCAAAGTTGAATTTGGGCTTTAATCATCCCTATATTTTTAAATCGGCATTTGGTATAGATTTTTCTCTGGATCTTTTAAAAAGGGATTCTTCTTATGTGCAATTTAACTCGCAAGTTGGGCTTCAATATGTATTGTCGTCTACACAATTCGGTAAAATATTTTATCAAAGTCAACGAACATTTTTGCTTTCTGGCGGGATAGATTCAAGCAGTGTAATAGCTACTAAAACCCTACCGCCCAATATAGATGTTGGCTCAGGAAATTTTGGAGTTAATTATAATTATTTTAATACAAATTACCGGTTAAATCCCCGAAAAGGAAATGAACTGGAAATAACTGCAACTGCAGGAATAAAAAAGGTAACTAAGAATAATGAAATTATTAATTTTCAGGATCCTTCTAATCCTGCATTTAATTTTAATACTTTGTATGATTCAATAAAATTAAAAATCTACCAGTTACGCATCATTGCAGCGGCAGCCCATTATTATCCTCTCGGCAAAAGCAGCACTTTAAAAACTGCTGTCCATATTGGATGGTATCAGAGTCCACAAATATTTAGAAATGAATTATTTCAAATTGGAGGGTATCAACTATTGAGAGGATTTGATGAGGAGAGCATCTATACAAACCGATACGCAGTATTCACTGCAGAATACCGATACCTTATTGGTATCAATTCTTATCTTTTCGGCTTTACAGATGCTGGTTTAGCCCAAACAAAATACCTAGATGCAGATTATTCGAATAATTACCTCAGTGTTGGGTTTGGGCTGGAGTTCGAAACGAAATTGGGTTTATTGAATTTGAGCTATGCTATAGGAAAAAGGAATGATATTAAATTTGATATCAGGAATGCTTCTAAAATACATTTTGGTTATATAAACTATNNTATTAAAGATGATTATAAATCGGTTTTTTGCAACAAGCCTGCTCCTGCTTTTTATAGGCATATCTGTGTGTGCACAACTACCATCAGACACATCGAAAGGGAAAACTGCTGACACATCATCTGTATTATTGAAAGATTCTGCCGGCATGGTTCATAATTCCCCCGGAGTGGTGGTGAAGCCCGTCTTGGAATCATATTTTTCAGTAGTTGACTCATTACTTTCCTCCAATAAATTGATTAATACAAAAGATCCTGCTGTCTTTTTTATTATTGAAAAAAGGAAGACAAAAGGAAAAGAATTTATTTTTTATGCAGTATGTATTATTGTACTAATTCTGGGGATTTTCAGAACATTTTACAGTAGCTATTTTGATAATCTTTTCAGGGTTTTCTTTAATACATCTATACGGCAAAATCAACTCACAGACCAATTGTTGCAGTCTACACTTCCCTCCCTTATTCTAAATGTCTTCTTTGCAATCAGTTCAGGGTTTTATGTTTGGCTCGTTTTCGAACATTATCATACCCCAAGGCTAATTGAAAATCAGGTTCTTTTACCATTTTGCATTCTTGGCGTCGGCACTCTTTATTTTTTAAAATATGTTATCTTAAAATTTATAGGATGGATGACAGGAATGCACCGGGCTACTGATAATTATATCTTTGTAATATTTCTTGTTAATAAAATTGTAGGAATAGCCCTTGTGCCATTTATTATTCTCATTGCTTTTGGGATGCCGGTGGCGATAAACCTTCTGATAATATCTTCTGTACTCCTATTGGGCTTATTTTTCTTATCAAGATATTTAAAAAGCTATGGTCTTTTGGAAAATCGTTTTTCCCTGGATCCGCTGCATTTTATCATATATATTATTGCAATTGAAAGGGTCCCCCTCCTGTTAATTTATAAAATATTGGTGGATTATGTCATCTGATCCCGGAAATTGAGCTTTGTACGCCCATTCTTGGGTTTTATTAAATTAAAAGTATAAAAACAAAAAGTGTAACTTTGCGTATATCTGTATGACGAATAATGATTATGAATCCTGAATCTCAGCAGCCCAAAACTTATAATAAAATCGAAAATATTCTCATTGCACAGGCGAGGCCGGAAGGAGAAAAATCACCTTATTTTGAATTTGCCAAAAAATTCAATGTAACCCTATCTTTTCAATCTTTTATACGGGTAGAACCGATATCTTCCAAGGAGTTTCGGAAACAAAAAATTGACATTGCCTCATATTCAGCAGTGATTTTCACTAGTCGCAAGGCTATTGACCATTTTTTCCGAACCTGCGAAGAATTGAAAATTTCAATTTCTCAGAATACAAAATACTTTTGCATAACCGAATCTGTCGCACTCTATCTTCAAAAATTTATTTTGTATAGGAAAAGAAAGGTATTTTTTGGCGCAGATGGTACTAATAACAGCCTCTTTGAGGTTATAAATAAATATAAAGAACAGGAAAAATTTCTTTATCCGTGCTCTGATTCTTTTGATAGCGAAATCACAAACTGGCTTATTGAAAATAAATGCGGTTATGCCATACCGGTTCTTTATGAAATTATTTCTAATGATGTGAAGGAAATCTTTCAGGGACACCATTATGATATTATCTGCTTTTTTACCCCTCTTGGAGTAAGGAGTTTTAAGGAAAATTGTCCTGATTTCAATCAGAATAGTACGTTGATTGGCGCATTTGGTGATAATACAAGGAAGGCGGTAATTTCTGCAGGTTTAAAACCCGACATTATTGCACCGCAACCCCAAATGCCCAGTATGGTTGCTGCTTTAGAGAACTTTCTTTCAGGGCATAATAAAAAATAGATTATCCTAATAGAATTCCTTCCAGACTTTTGCCTAAGCCGGATTTCTCATGCTGGCCCGAATAGAAATCGGTATTATTGATTATTTCAAAAATCTAATTTTACGATCTGAATAGCCAAACGCTTTTGTGGTTTTATTTTATTATGTACCTTGAAAAATAATTGCTGGTATGAAGATTCACAAAAAAGAAGAGTTTGGAAAAAAGAAGCAACATCTTGCCTTACTGGCTAAGGCTGTTTCGCATCCTGCCAGAATTTCGATTTTAAAAATTCTTGCTAAAAATGGAAATTATAATTGTAACGATTTAGTGGAAGAACTTCCCCTCTCTCAATCAACAGTATCGCAGCATTTAAAGGAATTAAAAAATTGCGGATTGATTTCCGGAACTGTACAGGGCACGAGCAGCATTTATAAATTGAATCAAATTATGATAAAGGAATTTGATCATGAATTCCGAAAAATGATGANNAAGATTACCAGGAAAATAATTAGCAATGTTAAGATTAATGATTGTAATAAGAATAGTCAAAAAATATTGAATAGGTTTTAACGCCAAACTTATAAATTTGTAATTCATAAATTAAGATGGAAATTAAAGAAGAGGTTTTACACGACGTCGTAATAAAATTTGCGGGCGATAGTGGTGACGGAATGCAGCTAACCGGCACACAGTTTACGAACAACACAGCAATGCTGGGACTAGATGTGTCTACCTTCCCGGATTTTCCAGCAGAAATTAGAGCTCCTCAAGGTACATTGCCTGGTGTAAGTGGATTTCAATTGCGTTTTTCAAGCGATAGAATATTTACGCCCGGGGATACCAGCGACGTCTTGGTAGCTATGAATGCTGCAGCCCTCAAGACCAATTTAGGAAACCTGAAGAAAGGCGGCAAAATAATCGTTAATGTGGATGGATTTGATGTGAAGAACCTAAGACTGGCAAATTACGCTGAAGGGGATAATCCTTTGGAAAATGGAAGCCTGGATGGGTATGAAGTTATAAAGATAGATGTTACTAAAATTACCAGAGAGTCTTTGAAGGATTTCGAAATGAGTACCAAAGAAAAAGACAGGGCAAAGAATATGTTTGTACTTGGCTTTTTGTATTGGATGTATAATCGGGATATGGATAATACTATCAGGTTTCTAAAAGAAAAATTTGCAAAAAAACCTGAAATCCTGAATAGTAATATTAAAGTGCTGCAGGCAGGTTATAATTATGGGGATACCACGGAAACGTTTACCTCCCGTTATTTAGTTGAAAAGGCCAAACTTCCTCCCGGAAATTACAGAAGTATTATGGGTAACCAGGCCGTGGCCTATGGCCTTCTAGCGGCTTCGCAAAAAAGTGGATTACAATTATTTTTAGGCTCATATCCAATTACGCCTGCAAGTGATATACTGCATGAATTAAGCAGGTATAAATATTTTGGGGTAAAAACCTTCCAGGCTGAAGATGAAATAGCGGCAATTTCTTCGGCTATAGGAGCTGCTTATGGTGGAAGCCTTGGAGTAACTACGACAAGTGGTCCTGGCATGGCATTGAAAGGCGAGGCATTAGGGCTTGCCGTTATGTTGGAAATACCATTAGTTATTTGTAATATTCAAAGAGGAGGACCCTCAACAGGATTGCCAACAAAGACAGAACAGAGTGATTTACTTCAGGCATATTACGGAAGGAATGGCGAATGCCCTATGCCTGTGATTTCTGCATCTACCCCAAGTGACTGTTTTGATTCTGTTTATGAAGCAGTTCGTATTTCAGTTCAGCATATGACTCCCGTAATATTTTTGAGTGATGGATATATCGCCAATGGGGCTGAGCCCTGGAAATATCCCGAGGGCAAAGATTTGCCTGAAATAAAAGTGAATTTTAAGCATGAATCAAGCGACCCGGCTGAAATTTTCCATCCATACGAAAGAGATGAAAAATTGGTGAGACCATGGGCTATACCCGGAACTCCGAATCTAGAGCATAGAGTAGGTGGATTGGAAAAAGAAAATATTACCGGAAATATTAGTTATGATCCTGAAAATCATGAGGAAATGGTAAAGTTGCGACAGGGAAAAGTTGATAAAATTGCTGACTATATACCGGAGCAAAAATTAGATAATGGCCCTGAGAAAGGAAAAGTATTGGTNNGGTGCTTGGCTGGGGTAGTACTTATGGTGCGATTAAATCAGCTGTCGTTGATTTAATCAGAGAAGGCAAATCTGTTTCACATGCGCATCTCCGTTATATTCGTCCTTTCCCAAAAAACCTTGGAACAATGCTTAGGAGTTTTGATCGTGTCCTGATTCCTGAGCTCAACAACGGGCAACTCATAAAAATTATCAGGGACCAATATTTAGTAGATGCAAAAGGCTATAATAAAATAATGGGCATACCATTTACCAAACACGAGCTGATAGATCAAATTAGAAAAATGCTATAGACATTCCTCACCTAAGGCAATAACAAACTAGTAAGAAAGGTTACAAGAAAATAAAACCGCTTAATAATTACCCTAAAGTAATACTTAAGCGGTTTCTTTATTTATTGAAGGCAGCCCTATTTCTGAATAAGTCCTGCAAAATAATGCACAGTACGAACCAGTTGGCAGGTATAACTCATTTCATTATCATACCAGCTTACAGTTTTCACCAATTGGGCATCTCCAGCTGTTATCACTTTTGTTTGGGTTGCATCAAATAATGAACCATAGCGGGTACCGATTATATCGGTGCTTACAATTTCATCTACATTGTATCCAAAGCTTTCATTGGAGGCAGCTTTCATGGCGGCATTCACCTCCTCAATTGTTGTCTTTTTATTTAAAATGCATGAGAGTTCAGTAAGGGAACCGGTTATTACCGGTACTCTTTGGGCGCCGCCATCCAGTTTACCTATAAGCTCCGGCAAAACCAATCCGATAGCTTTTGCGGCCCCCGTGCTGTTTGGCACTATGTTCGCAGCTGCAG
>PKYU01000060.1 GCA_003132765.1 Chitinophagaceae bacterium
TTTTCCTTTACCGATATATCTCACAGTGTGATAAGTTTCTTTCCTGTGGCCGATAATTCTTGAACCTGTTTTAAGTGTTACAGCATCAGCATGTATACATACAAATAAATCTCCATGATAATCATTGGCAATTTGGGCTTTTTCCCTCACCGGCTGGTATATGTCTGTAGTACGGGTAGGAATAATGTTTACATCGGGCATCAGCTTTTTTAGTACCGCTACCAGCTTAAGCGAAATAGCCAGAGTTCNNCTACTGCTCCATTGTCAGTTCCTCCGTGGCCCGCATCAACAATTATGGTCCTTATTTTTCTGTATGTCTGCGCATCTGCAAGAGTATTTGCAAATAAGAAAGGTAATAATAATAGAAAAAAAGAAAACGATTTTGGGGGTAAAAACATCAGTTATTACAATTTAAATGGGTAGGTAATTTTTGTTTCATAATCTTCACAAATCCTTAATGGGATTATCTCTACTTTTGTCTGTTACTGCTATGATTATGGTAAACAAAGTTAGCTTAAAATACATATCGGCACTGTTAGTATCTGCTATTCTTTATATTCTTACCGTTCAAAGCAGGGAAAAAATTTTTATTGCCTCGTACTTTCTGAACTCATCCTCACACTTTGGGGATACCTCGATTCCTGCAAAGAAAAATAATATTCCTGTTGACGAAAAGCTAAAATCTAAAAACGACAGTTTGTCGGTAAAAATTGTTTCTGTTTTAGACACCATTCCTTTAAAGAAGACAGATTCACTGTCGAAGAATGATACCTCCGGAATATTAAAATCAATTGATACCTTAAAGTATACTACATCAAAAAATGCCCCGGATACAGTTATAGAATATACTGCAGAAGATTCTATGGTAGTGAATATTCCTGCAAAAACCATCACACTGTACGGAGAAAAAGCCACGACACAATATAAAGGCAACAATCTTACTGCGCCTATAATAGAACTTGACCAGCAAACCGGTAATATCCTTGCTTCGATAAAAAGAGACAGCACCGGCAAGGTAATTGCTTTACCAACCTTTAAGCAGGGTGATTTCCTCTCTGAAAGCGATTCGATAAAATTCAATATGAAAACCGGGAAAGGTCTCACGAAAAGTACCTATACCCAACAAAACGATATGTATGTCTACGGGCAGGTTATTAAGAAAGTTGACAACGATGTATTTTATGCTTACAGGGGAAGATTTACTACTTGCGACCTTGATACCCCACACTTTGCATTTGTAAGTAATAAAATAAAATTCATCAATAATAAAATGGCCATTACCGGACCTGTGCATCCGGAATTTGAGGGAGTACCTATCCCTATTTATTTCCCATTTGGGATTTTTCCTTTGCAGGTGGGCAGGCATTCGGGGTTATTGCAACCAACTTTTACGTCGAGCCAGCAGCGGGGCCTGGGTCTTGAAAATTTAGGTTATTACAAAGTTGTAAATGAATACTGGGACGTGGTTTTCAGAGGAAGCATTTATTCGTATGGAGGGTGGTCCTTTACATTGACCCCAACCTACCTCAAAAAATACAGATATAGGGGGACTTTGAATTTTGCTATTCAAAATTTCAATACTAATTTCAAAGGAGATCCTGATTTTTCACACAGCAGGACTTATAATTTAACATGGAGCCATAGTATGGATAGCAAGGCAAGGCCTGGGGTAAGCTTTAACGCCAATGTAAATATTGCCAGTAGTAGCTTTAATCAACAGGTTCCTAATATGCCGACTCTGAATTACTCCAACCAGCTTAATTCTTCTATAACGTATTCAAAGACATGGCAGGATAAACCGTTTAACCTTACCATCTCAGCTAATCACTCCCAAAATACAGTTTTAAAAATCTTCAACGTTAATCTCCCCGATGTCGCATTTAATGTCCAAACAATTTATCCATTCAGAAAGAAAGAATCAGTAGGTACTCCCAAATGGTATGAAAATATCGGAATAGGTTATAACGGAAATGCAAAAAGCCTTTTCACATTTTATGATACGGTCCCTAAAATTTTGAACCAAATTGTAGATACACTTCAATATGGCGCGCATCATTCAGTTCCTATTTCACTATCACTCCCGCCTATGGGAATTTTCCAGGTTGGGCCATCCCGNNGGATGCTTCCAAAGACACATTGGTTACAAATGTTCAAAAAGGCTTTTTTACAGCGAGGCAAATGTCTTTCGGATTGAGCGTTTCAACAAGGATTTTTGGACTCATCACGGCAAAAAAGAAAAAATCTAAGATAATAGCAATAAGACATCAAATCACGCCTACACTTGGTATCAGTTATATTCCTAATTTCAATAAAAATAATTTGTACTACACCCAGGTTGATACAGCTGGAGATAAACAACAATATTCAGTTTTTGAAAAAAATATATTTTCACCTTATACAGGGGGCAGGTTTGGGGGACTTACCTTTGGCTTGGATAATAATATTTCTATGAAGGTTAGAAATCCAAAAGGCACAGGTGCAGATTCTATTAAGAAAATTTCGATCCTTGATGGTTTAAGCATCAATGGGAGTTATAATTTCTTTTCTGATTCATTTCAGCTAAGCCCACTGACATTGTCTGCCAGAAGCAGCCTTTTCAATAAAATAAATATTACCGCCAGCGGCCAGCTTGATCCCTACCAGGTAAACGGCCAGGGTCAAAGAATCAACAAATTAGTTTGGGATGACAAATTGCTTACGTTGGGCAGGCTTGTAAGTGGCAATATTGCCGTATCCTCTTCCTTTAAGGGAGGTGATAAAAAAACAAATACCAAACCGGAATTTTCCCCGGGTAATTATAATCCTGAATCAGGATATACACAAGATCAATACAACAGCGAACTGGCCTATGTTCAAAATAATCCCGGGCAATTTGCAGATTTTAATATCCCATGGTCTGTAAATTTTTCTTACGCATTAACTTTTTCAAAAAACTATTTACTGAACCAGGGTTTTGTAACTAATTTTTCCCAAAATGTAAATCTTGGCGGTACACTGGGTCTCACTAAAAAGTGGCAACTATCAGTAAACGGAGCTTATAATATATCCTTACACCAGCTCAATAATATTTCAATGACCATTTCAAGGGATCTTCACTGTTGGCAGATGTCAATAGCCGTGGCTCCTGTGGGGATATACCGGTTCTTCAGTGTAAACATCAGTCCAAAATCTGCTTTATTAAAAGATTTGAAGGTGAGCCGGACAAGATATTTTTATAACAACCTTTAGAATTTAAAATTGTCAGTATTTAAAGGCCCGAAGAGTAATTGATCACCGGTTACTTTCAATATACTTGATCCATGTTTTGATAAAAAATGCGTTATCAGCGTTGGGGATTTTAGCATCGCATAAATGCATAGAAATATTCATGTTTTCACAACCGTAGATTATTTCATAATCCATCCTTTTACCAGTNNAGCCGACCTCGTACTGCCTGGCTTTTCCTGGTTCATTCATATTCATTAGCCTTTTTTCAATCTCCCTCAAAACCTTCAAAAATTCAGAGTGCATTTTTTTCTCTACAGGCAAATATTTGTCAAAACTGTCTTCAGCTGTAATGGTATCCGTATATTTTACAGCCCTGGATAGTTGCATATCGAGCAAGGCATATTTTTGTGCCTGCACATTCATGACCCCAAACAAAAGAAGGAAGAGTAAGAGAAATTTCATAAAGGATTGCTGCAGATTATTTATATTCTCCAAAAACAGATCTTAGTATATCTGAAATTTCACCAAGTGTACAAAAGTTTTCAACAGCTTCAATTACTACAGGCATTAAATTTTGGTTATTTGTTGCATGGAGCCAGATTTTTTTTAAACAGTTGGCTACCCGTTCATCATCCCTGCCTGATTTTAGGGACTGAAGCTTTTCAATTTGAACCTGCCTGATATTATCGTTTATCCTAAAAGCAGGAGTTGCAGTTTCGCTGCCACTCCTGAAGGAATTTAGGCCAACTATAATCTTTTTCCCGGATTCCACTTTCTGTTGCCAGGCATAAGCGCTGGCTGCGATTTCATTTTGGATAAATCCTTCCTCAATTGCCTGAACGCTCCCTCCTATCTTATCAATAGTTTTTATAAGGTTCCATGCACTATTTTCAATTTCATCGGTAAGTTTTTCAACAAAGAAGCTCCCGGCAAGCGGGTCAGCAGTATCAGCAACTCCGCTTTCAAGAGCGATAATTTGCTGGGTACGTAAAGCAATACCTGCAGCTTCCTCCGTGGGAAGATTCAGGGCTTCATCATATCCNNCCCTCCTGTTTGGGCATGAAAGCGAAGCATCATGGCCTTTTCATCCGTGGCTCCTGCTTCTTTCATAAGTTTTGCCCACATTCTTCGTGCGGCTCTGAATTTTGCCACTTCTTCAAAAAGGTTATTGTGCGCATTGAAAAAAAATGAAAGTCTCTTGCCAAATATATTAATATCAAGACCCTTCTTCAAAGCCTCCTGAACATACGCCTTACCGTTACTCAGCGTAAAGGCTATTTCCTGCACTGCATTACTTCCTGCTTCCCGAATGTGATATCCTGAAATAGAAATAGTATTCCATTTTGGCAGTTCTTTGCTGGACCATTCAAAAATATCAGTGATAATTCGCATCGAAGCTCGCGGTGGATAGATATAGGTACCTCTTGCAGCATACTCTTTCAGAATGTCATTTTGAATGGTCCCCTGTATTTGGGAAAGATCTGCTCCCTGCTTTTTGGCAACTGCCACATAAAAGGCAAGAAGGATAAAAGCGGTGGCATTTATGGTCATTGAAGTAGAAACATCCTGGAGTTTGATGTCCTTAAACAGTGCCTCCATATCTACAATTGAATCAATAGCAACTCCAACCTTACCTACCTCGCCTTCAGATAAGGGATGATCGCTGTCATAGCCAATTTGTGTGGGAAGATCAAAGGCAACGCTTAGTCCGTGTACTCCCTGCGAAATAAGATAATGATAGCGGCTGTTGCTTTCTTCGGCGGTGCTAAAACCGGCATATTGACGCATGGTCCACAATCTGCCCCGGTACATATCCGGTTGTACACCACGGGTGAAAGGGAAATTTCCTGGTAATTCCGATATGACGCGGTTATCGGGTATTGCTTGTTCAGCGCCATAAATGTCGCTATAATTGTATACTTTCTTAATTTCAATACCGCTATCAGTAAATACTTTTTCCTCTTCGTTCATTCAGTGAAATTTATGGTTCTGCTTTCCGGAAAATATATCTTATAAAATAGCCAGCGCTTTTTTACATTATTTTCTTTGCCTCAAAGTTAAGTGCTTCCAGAACAATAGTGTGAAGAGATGCCTTAGGGTTGTTTATCAGGAAATCAATGATCTGCTTATTGAGGTCCATGGCAGAGGCCTGGTAAGGCATATTTGAAGCCAGTTGGTTAACAACGTAAATATTTTGTTCTTTCAGGTTATTTACTGCACGCCAAACTTCAGGCGACACATAAACCTGCTGGCTGAGATTATATTCATATTCCTGCCTGATGGCATCTATTAGTGATAATTGCATTTGTCTTGAAGACAAACCAGCATTAGATACCCTGGTCAATAAATTCTGAAGTGAAATTCTTTCAGCTAATAAGGCAAGTCTTTCATAGGCCTGCAACCTAAGTTTCAACGTTTCAGGATTATTTATTGTTTTTTCTTTGATATCTTTTTTTAGTGCATTAAAATCGGTAATCATCCAGATTAAGGCTAAAAATATAACACCAAGAAGTATAACTACAATGGTTTCAAATGTTGACATTGTGATAATTTCGTTCAAAAATAGTTAATCCAACAAGAAAGGATTGTAAATTTGCAATTGAAAAAACAGGTTAAATTATTGTCTAAAACGCTTTTAACCCTCAAATATTACCAGTTCAACAAAAAATATTATGGAAATCTTGAATAACACTCCTGTAACCTTCACCAAAGGGGCGATCGATGAAATAAAAAGGCTCATGAGTGATGAAAGTTTTGATCGCGAAAAAATGCTTCGTGTGGGAGTAAAAGGAGGTGGCTGCTCAGGAATGTCTTATATCCTTGATTTTGATCATAAAACGGAAAAAGATGAATATTTTGAAATTGATTCTATTCCCTGCATTATGAATTACGCACATGGGATTTACCTGACCAATATGGAGATTAATTTTGAAGGAGGGCTTAATTCCAGGGGTTTTACTTTCAATAATCCCAATGCAAGCACTACGTGTGGATGTGGAAGTTCGTTTGGGGTTTAATCACTAGCATTTTTAGCTTAAGTAACTATTTCAAAAGTTTTATTCAATTATTCAAGAGTAAGTTATTTATTAGCGCAAAATATTCCGTCAAATCGCANNATGGTATCAAATACCAACACTTTACTCCATAACTGCGAACATTCCTCAATAAATTTCAAATGAATCGGATCAGTCTGGTAACTATCCTGGTCCTCTTTATTATTGAAAAATACCAGCCAGGAAACACTGTATGAACTATCTATCACATCTCGCCGCGTGGAGGCAGGCTTCCCTATGTGAAACTCCTTAATTGTAGTTACTTCCGATAGTTTCTTCAAACCCTCAGTAAGTCTTAATAAAGCCATTTCGTTCTCAGGCTCCTTTAGCCAAAAATAAACATGGTGAATAAACCCGTCATTTTGAATTATCATATTTATGATTTATTTTTTTGATTTGGGTTTGCAAATTATACTTATAAATATTTAACCAGGCGAAAAGAAGAATTGGAAAGTAACACCCAAGATTTTGGAAATTAGTTTAAACCTTTATCAAAATTTTTCTTCAATGAAATTATTTTTTTAAAAGTCTATTAATAAGTTCTATTAACCCCAGTCAAAATCTACAATTTGTCCATTCAATTTCCATTTTGAGGGAAATTGATTGGTAAGCCAATCGAGGGGTTCCCCAATTGGTTGTCGATTTGCTGCCTGTCTAAAGCTTTCCCTTATTATTTTTTTCTGCTCCTCACCAAGAGCGTCCGGTGAAGCAGAAATAAATAATGGAGCACCGCTTTCCGCAAGTAATTGCATCCATTGTTTATTCTTGTCCCAGGGAACTTCATTAGTTAGTCCTACACAATCCCCGTCAGTATCATAAAATGTTTTATGCTGAACCATTCTAAATCCGAGAGTATTGACCCCCATTTTGCGTGTCCGTTCCCAACTTTTGCCGCTCGTATCATCACCAATTCGATTCAGGTCAAATATCCCAGCGGAAAGATGGCTCATGGTATTACAACCGATCAGGATAATACTCCCTGCTGCTTCGCGGATAGATTTGTATAAGTTCAAAATAATTTCCGCATTGGTCTTTGTGTTATCATTGAACTGCCATCCCGGTGCAGTCATCTCATTCTCCATCTGAAATCCCCAGCGGCCGAAAATATCAAAAGTGGTATAGTCATGCTTGACCATTTCAAATCCCCATTGATCATAAGTTTTCCATAAGTTTTTTATTCGTTCAATATTTTCAGGAATTGTTGGATCAAGCAATGGGGTTTTAGGATCATCACGGCCAGGAATAGACGGCATTAATAAGCTTATTTTATCACTATACTTTGCGCTTAAAGGCCTTGTCCATATGCCAGGATGCATACCGATACTCTTTATTTGTTCAGCAAGTTTCTTCATGTCTCCAAACTTATTGTTGGATACTGAAAAATCATCCCCCCAGCAGCAATCATCAGGAAGCAAAGGTGATTTAATGGCCCAGCCAGCATCAATAACTGAAAATGGAGGATTATCGGCATCGCTTGCCAATGCAGCCATCATGGATGTTGTTTCAAGTATCAGTTGTGCCGAATTATTTCCATATGCAAAATACCAATCATTAATCCCATAAACAGGCTTTAAGGTTAATTTTGGATTTTCGCACATCTGTGCACAGAATCTTCTTACCGTAGCAAAAACATTTTCGTCTCCTTCGTTTTGTGTAGTTATTATATCAGCGGCGTGCAACAACCTGTCATTTAATTGAACACCTTTTCCTCCAGACCTTGTATCAAGAGTTAATTGCAAAGTGTCATCGGTAATTTGCCAGGAACAAATTGTGTTGCATCCAGTCTTCACACCAAAGCATATAGCACCATTATTGTCATGTACAACGCTATACCATGGAAGTTTCTTTGTCTCCTCAATCTTTCGCCAGCTAATATCTCCATAAGTTCGCTCCCATGCATCACCCAGAGTTGATGAGGATTTTGTAAAATCATATTTCCAATAAAGTTTTACTTCTTTTAATGAAATATCAGGCGATTGTACATTTACCTCAATGGAAGTTTCCAGTTTTTTAAGTTCAACTATTACATCCATATATTTCCATTTCTGTTGATCTGCAGTATGTAAAGTGAAATATTTATCTTCTGAAAATATTTCTACGCTATCGGGCATCTTTAACAAAGGATTTTTTTTATCGACTGCTTTTATAAAATCTGAAATCAATAAACCGGCGAAGGAGAGCGTGGATAGTTTAATAAAGTTTCTTCTTTGCATTAATTCTTATTTCAAAAGATACCCGGAACTGATAAAATATTTTTAATCAAAAAAAACTTTTACTGTTTGATATAATAACCTGTTTTGGTAGTATTGGGTTTGTGTACCTGATTTTTCAACATACCCTTCCAGGCCAAATAGGCCGGCAGCATTTCCTTTATTAATAGCAATTTCGAGATAATTGGCAGAATTGAATAAAGCAAGTTTTTCGCTTTCAGGGACATCTGCATAAGTCTCGCTGATTTTTTCAATTATTTCGTCACGCTTAAAAACAATTTTGAAACTTCTCCCCCGTCTTTGCTCTTCAAATTCTTCCTTGGTAATATTAATGATCACATTTTCAAAATTGTCAATAAAGATGATTTGGCCCTCAATAAATTGTGGTCCGAGCAAGGGGCGTAAAGGATTTTTGACTTCAATTGAAACGCTACTGTCTCCTATCTCATCCATTGCTTTTCCATCAAGAATTTGTTGGAAAGCTTCTGCAAACACCGCAGCGCAGTAAATAGTATTCTTTTTTTCAGAAGGCTTCAATTGAAGGGCCACAATTTTTTCGGGAACTTCTTCCAGGATCATAGTTATTAATCCATTATCAGCACAGCCAATGTATTGATTGTTGTGCCTAATAAATAACAATTGATCTGGCTTCTTATCAAAGAGATTCACTAAAACAATATGAAAAGTATCCG